>JBFYKS010000143.1:0-15685 GCA_041305785.1 Methanoregula sp.
CCGATCTCCGGGTAATAGAGCCCGGGCTCGATCGTAATGACATTCCCTGCTTCGAGCGCTTTTCCTGCAGGTCCGACGGTGGGCATCTCGTGCACCTGCAAGCCCACCCCATGACCGAGATTGTGGACAAATCCGCGGGTATCGCTGTGGTAGCCGTGATCGCGGAAATAATCAACAACGCCCTGGTACAGGTCTGCACCGCTGACACCGGCCCGGGTGCGGGATATCGCGAGCCGTTTTGCCTCCTTCAATACCGTATACATCTCCTGTATCTCATCCGATGGCTCCCCTTTTACCACGGTCCGGGTCATATCCGCGTAATATCCGCTCTCGTCCTCGACCGGGAACAGGTCGATGATGATCGGTTCGTCTGCATGGAGCGGACCCGTGCCGGTCATGTGGGGGATAGCGGTATCCTTCCCGCAGGCGACGATAGTGTCCACCGCGCTGCAGCCATGCTCAAGCAGAAAGCAGTGCATGGTGAACCTGACGTGTTCTGATGTCAGGGGTTTGCCATCGTGATAGAGGATCCCCTTCCTGACCTTCGAGTTCCTGATAAGGGTGACTGCATGCCCCATGGCAGTCTGGGTGATTTCCTGCACCCGTTTCATGGTCTTGATCTCGGCTCCGGTCTTTTTTGCTCTCATTGCAAGCACCGTGCCGCTGTCAACTACAACGGTACAATATTTTTCCAGAGCCTGTGCAAGCGCTACCGGGAAATGGGGGGGCACCAGTACCGTTTTTTTGGCCTGGCCTGCAATCATCAGGGCGGTTGCCTTTACCGGATCCGTCTCAGTTTTGAGGATTTCCGGAAGGCCTGCCTGCGCCCTTGTCATCACTGCAGCGGGCGATTCACGGGCTGCGCGCACCGCCTCCATCTGGGAGACGATGACCGTCCCGTTTCCCCCACCATTGTTGAAATAGACAAACGGGTCGCTGGTAACAAACCGGGTTATATACCGCATGTCCGCATCCCGTGAAGATGCAAACATAACAAATGTGTCAGCGCCCGCAGTGATGAGCGCATCAGATAAAGGATCCATTACTCTAGTAGTGTACCGTGAAACGTCAAGTACTTTTATTCCGCAGTTGACATACCTGTGATGGATGCCAAAGCAAAAGAACAGTTCCGGTGGAAATTTTACAGTCTGGCGCTCCAGTTGAATGCGATCATTCTGCTTGGGGCCCTTGCAGTCCTTGCCCTCTTCCTTGCGCCGGTACCGTTCAGGTACCCTGCCGTTGCGATCCTGCTCATTGCCGCGGCGGTTCTTGGGTATTCCTTCCGGAAAAAATATTATCTCACCAAGGCATGGCTTGATGAGCAGCCGGATAAAAAGGATGAAGGGTAATACCTGCGATTGGATTTGGTATTCAGGAGCCTGTCATGCTGGATAAAATGAAGGACGAGATCGAACTGCTGAGCCGCCATCTGGATGTTGCGCGCGCGGTTGCAGAACACCAGCCGATTGGGATCATGAAACTCTCCGAGCTGTTGGATCTCCCCTCACACCGGATCCGGTATTCGCTGCATGTTCTTGAGCAGGAAGGGTACATCCGTGCATCCCCCGAAGGGGCCGTTGCTACACCCCGGACGCTGGAACTCTTCGAGGATCTCAACGAGAGCATCGATGACATCGTTCACCTGCTGGAATCCATGAAGCGGAACTGAATGTTTGTTGAGCCGATCGACAGGTCCGGCACAAGTTCGCAGCAACATCATCATAGTTACCTTTAAACGTACCCAAAAAGAATATTTTAAGGCGCAACTGGCGCATGCCTCCCTAACTCAGTTGGTAGAGTGTCGGACTGTTAATCCGAATGTCACAGGTTCGAGCCCTGTGGGGGGCGCTTTGGGGGCCCGTAGCTCAGTCCGGTTAGAGCGCCCGGCTCATAACCGGGCGGTCATGGGTTCGAATCCCTTCGGGCCCACTGTCAGGTTTTTTTTTATAGGAATTATTTGAAAACCTTTCTATAACGGAAATGCATATCGGGACTCATGAAGTGTCCGGTCTGCGGAATGGACTGCGTCAAGTCGGCAAAAGACCTGCTTGCCACGCTCTCCACCTTCTTCCAGCCGTGTCCGGAATGCAGCGTTCGTTCGCTTGACAAACGCCGGCCTCATACGCTGCTCGATTATGCCGAACCCTGTTCCTGCGGAAAGCGTTTCATCGATGAAGTATTCGCCCATATCTATGTAGTCATGGTAGAGGAAGGCGATCTCACCCTCCAGGATCCTCTCATAGCTGCCGGTTCTCCTCTTGTAAATCCCGGTGTCGCCATGGATCGCCCGCCATTCCTGCCGTATAACTCGCTGGTTCTCCTCTCTTCCCGTGTCACCAAAAAGACGGCGGAGCGGCTGGTGCGTGAGGTGCCGGAGGTGCGGGGGGTGGTCAGGACCGGAGATTTTATTCCGGGAATTGCAAACCCGGATCTGAATACAGTTCCCCGCGTGTACGAACTCCTGGCCGGGTGCGATGTCAGGGCAGATATCTTCCCGCTCCCCACCGGCCCGCTGGTCATCTACAAGCAGCAGTCCCTGATCCATATCGAGTTCCCGCGCGCAGGGTACCCGAAGATCCTGTCGGTGATTCGCCATGTCGGTGATCCCCCGGTATCTCACTTTGTCGATGCCTGCAGTGGTGTCGGGACGCTTGGTCTCACCGCTGCATGTCTTGGTGTTCCGCACGTGATTATGAACGATGCCTGGTATGCCTCTGCATTCTGGTCAGCATTCAACCTTGAAGTGAACCGCGAATACCTGAAGATACAGCGGGTCAGGATATTCGAGCAGATCGATGACATGCAGAAGCATCCGGTCAGCCGGGAGCAGATAAAGATCGCAGAAACGGAAGGGGAACAGATTATTGAAGTCTACCAGGGAGATTTCCATAACCTTCCCACGGTTATTCCCTCCAATTCCGCGCCAATGACGGCCCTTGATATTTTTGATAAAAAGGATAGCGCTGCACTGCAGAAGATCCAGAAGGAGTGGCTCACCCAAGTTGGGGGGGACGTCTTTGTTCCATGACACCCGCGTTATGGCGGATGCCCATAAACCCTGCGCTGGTTCCGGTAAAAAGCCTTTATTGAGCTGTGAACATAGGTATATGGGGACTAGCCCGGGTGGCTCGGCGTCACTTGTAACCCGAAACCGTCGGTACGCGGGGGGCGAAGTTTGACCGAGGCTGCATTCGGCCTGCGGGAGCTTTGCGCGTTCTGACGTTGAAACCTCGTCCCATGAGGTCGATGGCCAGGTATCAAAATTCCGGAGGGAATGGCGACCTGTTGCTGCGGGGACCGGTTCAGGCCCGGAAGGGAGCAGACTTACCGTAGACATTCGGCGCCCATGGGGTAACGGGGCGGAGGATGAATGTTTAAGCAAACGCAGAAACGTACAGTCGACCGATAACACGTCCCCATTCTTACGATTACCATGGCAAAAGTTTCCATTATCGGCGCAACGGGCAATGTAGGACGATTTTCAGCCCACGCCATTTCAGCAATTCCCCATGTCAGTGAAATCCTTCTCTTTGGGAGGGAAGGGCGCGAATCACTCCTGCGGGGGATCACCCAGGACCTCAGCGATTCGTTTGCTGCGCGGGGAACGGATATCCGGGTCAACTGGTCAACCACGATCGAGGACCTGGCAGGATCCGATATTATCGTGATGACCGCAGGGTCTCCCCGGGCACCGGGACAGGACCGGATGGACCTGGCAATGGGAAATGCCCGTATCGTTGCGGATCTCTCACGGAAGATCGGGGAGATCGCGCCGGATACAAAGGTACTCATGGTCACCAACCCGGTCGATGTGATGACCTGCGTGTGCCTGAAATACTCCGGTTTGAAAGCCACTCAGGTGTTCGGTATCGGCACACACCTGGATTCAATGCGGTTAAAATCACTGCTTGCGTCGTACTTCCATGTTCACGTGAGCGAAGTGCACACGCGCATCATCGGTGAGCACGGCGAGAGCATGGTCCCGTTGTGGTCGGCGACCACGATCGGGGGTATACGGATCTCGAACCTGCCGGAATTCACCCACCTGCCGATCGATGCGATCACCGAATCGGTCAGGTCCAGCGGCCAGGCGATCATTCAGGATACGGGGGCAACGGTCTATGGACCCGGTGAAGCCATTGCAACGCTGGCCCGGACGGTTCTTTCAGATGAGAACCGCATTCTCACGGTCTCTGCGTATATCAAAACCGAGGTTGACGGGGTTGGCGGGGATGTTTGTATCGGGGTTCCGGCAAGAATCAACCGGATCGGTGTCTTCCCTATCGCTATCCGTATTGATGAATCGGAAGTTACCGCGTTCCGGGAATCGGCAGAAAAAATCCGGGCATATACCCAAACTGTTCTGACCCGACTAAAAGAGATGGAAAAATAAAGGATTGGTATCCTGTTCTCAGGTTAATGTTACTTCTAAAATCTCTGCTCGTTCAACGCCGGGGATTTCACCGAGGGTCTTTTCGAGCATATCGGTTTCGCCACCGGCATCGTTCACGATTGCAATGAACTTGATTGACTTGAGCCCAAAGCCGATGGGCTCTTCTTTTACATCCTGAATGCCCGGGAGTTTCTCCTTGAGTGCTGCTTTGAGCTGTTCAAGGTCTACTTCGGGTGATTCGGGCATGACCCGCATGATGACCGCTACACTGCCCATGCTTCACGGTCCCCCAAATCCACATTTCGGGCAGACGTAGGGTATGCTCTGTTCCCGGCACCGGTAGCACCGGCTGATCTCCTTACCGCACGCAGGGCAGCCGAACTTGGTTGCGCCCTCTTCTGCAAGCGGAGCGCTGCAGGATGTACACTTTGTATCTGACATTGATGCTCCTCCACGGATTCCTATAATATTTCTCTTGGAACCTTTAAAAGGTTGTACCGATCCGGGTACCAGGAACCTGCTCCCCCCGCAAAAAGGCAGCAACGCGATCCGTTACCGTCCCGTTGAGGATCGTTGTTCTGATATTGTGTTTGAGAACATAGGGGATGAAGCAGGGATCGACAATATCTGTTTCAACGCGCTGCGATATCCTATCTGCGAAGGAGTCGTTCATTGGTATCCCGTCAACCGATTTGAGGACCACAAGGTCAAGGCCAAGCCTCCCCGCCACCCATGCCGCAATGGTGTCTGAGGTGACATCCCATGAGTGAGGCAGCGGATCGAAGTGGCGGGTACAGCGGTACGGGAGCAGGACTTTAGTTCTTTTTAAAATGCAGATGCGGTCTGTGGTTGTTAACCCGAATGCGGCGATATAGTTGCCATACCGGTCCATTCCCCGGATTGCACTCCAGTGGGCATCGTCATCAGGTAATGAGAGGGCCCGGACCTCATCGGCAAACCGCCCGCCACCCGGGACGATCAGGAGCGGGCGGTGTGATTGACGGAAAACCGGTACAAGGTCTGCTATCTGGGTATACAGGCTTCCTCCCAGTTTCACTACGAGGGGAGTTACGGGCTTGATGCATTCCGGCTGTCTGGGCATGAATATCTAAGAATAAATCGTTATATTATATATCGATCCAGACATACCGTACTGGTATGCGCCGGCTGTTCGGGGTCATCCTGTTCCTCATGATATGTGTCGGTACCGGGGCATCAGTCCTTATTACCGAGTTCTGCCCTGATCCGTACCTTCATGATGATGCGGATGAGTATATTGTCCTTTCCGGCAACGGTTTGCTGGACGGTTTTGTCATCTCGGATGGCAGGGGTGGTTTTCGGTTCCCCCCCGGTACAACTATCTGCGGGACGCTTATCGTTGCGCGCAGCGGACCCGCGTATCAGGAAAGCCATGGCGTTTTTCCGGATTTTGAGTGGCTTGATTATTCTCCGGAGGTGCCCGATGTAATACCGGGCAAAACCCTGCGCCTTGCAAACAGCCGGGATATGCTCATGCTCTACGAGAATGGGAACCTTATCCAGAATATCTCATGGCCCGGCGATGTCACGGCACGCGAGGGGCAGGTGCATTACCTCCAGGATGATGTCTGGGATCCCCGCCCCCTCCTGCTGGGACAGTCCCGGTTTGAACCCGCATCATTTTCTGGTGTCGGAGTCACGGCCTTTGTTTCGCCGGACTCATCAAGCGGGGTTATGACCGCTGCAGTGAATGCCGCGACTGATGAGATCCTTCTCAACATCTATGAGTTCTCAAGCCCAAAGATTGCAGAATCACTCATTGCTGCAAAAGGCCGGAACGTGGATGTCGTTGTTCTTGTCGAGGGTGGCCCGGTCGGGGGGATCAGTTCCGAAGAGAAAGCGGCACTCTGGCAGCTGAACCAGAGCGGGATCCCCGTCTATGCAATGGCTCCTGCGAACGGGGAACATGCACCGTACCGGTATGATCATGCAAAATATCTCATCCTCGACCGAAGGGCCGTTCTTCTCACCAGCGAGAATTTTAAGTACAGCGGGTTTCCCCCGGATGGGATGAGCGGGAACAGGGGGTGGGGGGTGTACCTTGAGGATCCGGATCTTGCCCGCTATTTCGTCTCGGTATTCATGTTCGATCTCAACGATGGATCGGTTAAACCTTGCACGGGGACACCGGGAAATGATGAATCCCCTCCTTTGCAAAAACGCCGGACGGATTTTTTACCCATGCAGTTTGCCGGCGCATCTGTCCGGCCGGTCATCGCCCCGGATACCAGCCGGGAGATCCTTGACCTTATCGGATCCGCTAAAAGCAAGATCGAGATCGAGCAGGCGTACATCACGAACGAAACACCCCTCACGCTCAACCCGTATCTTGCGGCAGCCATCAATGCGTCACGGCGCGGGGTTAACGTGCGGGTTCTTCTGGATTCCTACTGGTATAACACTGAGGATCCCGTAGATAACGACGAAATGGTTGCCCTGATCAACCGGATTGCCACAATCGAACAGATCCCGCTTGAGGCGCGGTGCGCGGATCTCACCACAACGGAACTGGAAAAGATCCATAACAAGGGTGTTATCGTGGACAACCAGAAAGTCCTGGTCAGCAGTATCAACTGGAACCGTAACTCTCCGAATTTCAACCGGGAAGCAGGGGTTATCATCGACCATCCGGGCGTTGCCCGGTACTTCGGTGATGTCTTCGATGATGACTGGGCTCCTGCGATAAAGAGCCCGCGGAATGAATTCGACTGGCCAAAATTTGCGATCATTACTGTCGTGATCGCCCTGTTGCTGGTGCTCTGCTATCGTCGCCATATCCGCTGAACCGGGAAAAGGGGAGTTCGAACTCCGGTAAAGGCAAAGGATTATTTTTTTAGAGAATCGGAATTTTGTGGTTTTTTTCGTGCACACTGGCACACATCACAGAGATTGACATCACTTACGCCGGTTACGACGGCAAGTGCCCAGCGATCGATGATCGCGTCGAGTTCTGTGGAGATCTCCACTTCGCCTGCACCCCGTTTCCTGCTCAGGTACTGCGACACTGCTGCACGGGAAACCCCGAGTCTCTTTGCCGCGTCACTCTGGCTGAGCTCGTGCTTCTGGATAAGGCGCGATACCATCTCTGCCCTCATCGGGGGCAGCAGGCTTCGCACCATGGTGTCACAGTGCATGAGGGTACAGGTGTGCCTGGTCATACGAATGCGGTCTGGGGTTTGCAGGTATCTGGTGTTTTCTGCTGGTAGATGATCTGCCGTGCATCACGGAAGTTGAACTTCTCGATGATCAGCTGGCGCTCTTTGAGTTTCTTTAAGGCATACCGCACGGTTCGCGGTGCAAGGCGGGTCTTTTCAACAAGGTCCTTGTGGGTCATAGCCCCACCCGCATCCAGGATTGCCAGCACCGTCTTTGACGATGGTGGTAACGTTGTAGGATACATAGTAATATGTTAACACTGTTAACATATGAACCTGTCGGTATTTTATAGTTGAATTATTATATGGTAGATTATGCTCGGGCGCCAGGAACGGACCGCGATCCTGCTCCTTCTTGGAGTTGCGGCGGTAGTCATTGCTGCGCATGGTCTGCTGACTGTTCTTGGAAAGCAGCCGTTTGCCCAACCCTTCACCAATTCGTCCAAAGATGGTGAGCTGGTATTTTTCAATGGCACCATTGATCAGGCAATGCTCACGAAAACCGGTGGACATGTAACCCTGCGCATCCGGAATGTCTCGGTTTTCATTCCATCACCGGCAGCACAGGGGTTGGTATTCCAGAAAGGCCAGCAGGTTGCCCTGTATGGCATTGTTGAGACCTACCGCGGGGAAAAGGAGATCGTGGTAAGTTCTCCCGGAGATATCAGGATCGGCTGAACGAATCCCCGTCCGGTTGTCTGATGGATTTGCCTAAAAAAAAAGGGCAGATCATGCTTTCCTGCGGGTCTTTGTGGTTTGATCCGATGTACTTGCTGGAGATCCTGTTCGCTTCTCCTGTTCCCGCGCTATGGCTTCAAGCGATTTCTGTGCTGTATTCCGGACCTCCTCATCCGGGTCCTGCAGGGATTCGGTTAATCCTGCAACCGCCCGTTCATCGGCAATATTTCCCAGTGCCCATGCAGCATTCTTCCGGACGGTCTTTTTTTTGTCTTTTAAGAGTTCGATGAGGGGGAGGGTTGCGCGGGGATCTTTCAGTTTCCCAAGGCCCCATGAAGCCCCGACGCGCAACCATTTGTCCGGGGACTTCAACGCGTTGATGAGGGGCTCCACACACCGGCTGTCACCGATCCTGCCAAGAGATTTTGCCGCCAGCCACTGGACATCAACATAGGGATCGTTGAGAGCTTCGAGCAGTGGTTCAATGGCAGTATTATCCCCTGCGGTTCCCAGAGCTTCGGCCGCTTTCCAGCGGAAGGTGAGGTTGGGATCTTTAAGAAGCGCAATATACCCCTTTACCCGTTCTTTCCTCCGCTCTTCCAGAATCCCGGGATCTTCCGGTTCCGGCTCACGGGATGTCCCTCCCCCGGAGTCTGACAGTTCTGCATCCCCCATCGTAATCCTACAGCCTCCCATTCGTGATAATGAACTATTAACTTTTCCCGGTACTGCTGCCGCAATTCCCAAGGTTTGCGGATGAAAAACGAAAAAGATTGATGTGAATATCAAAAAACCGGGAAAAAACAGAGGAAATTTTCCTATTGTGGGAACATCTCCAGGGTAACAGAGAAATTCCTGACGGTATGGGTGAGTGAGCCCATGCTGATGATATCTGCCCCGGATGCTGCATAGCCAGCAAGGGTTTTTTCATCGATGCCCCCGGAAACCTCGACGGTCACGCGATCGCGCAGCCCCGCATTTTTTAAAAGCACGAGCGTATCGGCAACCTGTTCCGGGGTCATGTTGTCAAGCATGATGATATCGGCACCGGATTCAGCCGCCAGGAGCGCGTCATCTCCCGATTCGACTTCGATTTCGACTTTCTTGTAGGCCGAATATGCCTTTGCCCTGCGGATTGCCTCCGGAATGGGGACGAGAGCGAGATGGTTGTCCTTGATTAGGAAACCCTCGCTGAGATTGGCACGGTGGGGATCGCCGCCCCCGATAAGGACTGCCTTCTTGTCAAGTGCGCCAAATCCGGGGCAGGTCTTCCGGGTAGCGGCAATCCGGCAGGCCGGGTTTTTTGCGCGGACCAGATCCCCAAGAGCCCTTGTCCGGGTGGCGATTCCGCTCATCCGCCCGATGATATTCAGTGCTGTTCGCTCGACAAGGAGTATCTTCTTTGCGCTCCCTTCAAGGGTCAGGAGAATCTCACCCGGGTTAACAACACTCCCGTCATCGTTGGCCGGCGTGACCCTGACTGCAAAATGGGAGAGGAGCGCTGTCGCCTCAGTGAGCCCGGCCACAATTCCTGCGTCCTCTGCACGGATTACGGCACGGGTGTCAACATCCGGGATAATGACGTCAGAAGTGATATCCCCCTTAGGGGCGTCTTCATCGATGAACCGGAGCAGGTAAGCGATGGAGACCATGGATATGTCCCGGGATCAGGTCCCTACGATGATCGGATCGCTCAACTTTTCCAGCAGGCAGAGGATGGAGAGTGCTGCAAGGTAACTGGTTGCCGGGTTATCGGGACTGGTGAAGTTGGTCACCTTGATGTAGGCCTCGCCAAAATCCCCCTCGAAGAAGAGCTCGTGCACATTCCGGTCAACCTCGGGGTCAACCCAGAGTTCCACGTCCGTGTCCTGCCCTGCGGCAAGGCTCATCGCTACCGAGACATTCACATTCTTTGGAAATGCCTTGATGCACTCGTTGGCTTTTCCGGAAAAGATCATCTTCCGGGTATTTGCAGTAATACCAAGAGATGCCGGGCTCTTCGTGGTCCGGAGGAGCAGCCGGCTGATCCGGGAGATTCGCCCGATCTTTAAGTTGTCGAGACCGAAGATGGCTCCGCTTGGGATGTAGACCTTCCTCTTATATTCAATGGCTGCTGACCGGACCTTATGGCGGAAGTCCTTGTCGGTGAGGGCACCGACACTCATAATCACCATATCTTTTCCTGCGGCAAGGACATCAAGGGTGTAACTCCGGGCAGCGTTTACTGATGCCGCCTCAACGATAATATCGACATCCGCATGCAGAAATGATGTAAAATCCTCATAGGACTGTGCACCTGCGAGAGCTGCGATCTCCTCTGCCCGTTCAGGTACCTTATCGTAGACCGCCGAGATCGCAAAACCGCTGGCATGAACTGCAATGATATGGCCGATATTCCCACAGCCCAGCAGCCCGATCTTCATCATGACTAACAGATTATGGGTGCAATCGGTTAATGGTTGTGCTGATGGTGGATGAGCCAGTAAGGCAAATATTGGGGCCGCCCAATGGATACAGCAGCAATTGCGATGAAAAATTTGCCCCTCCAGGATCCAGGTGCGTGGCTCGAACCGTTGTCCGGGCGGCGGGTCTATATCGAGACCTACGGGTGCCGGTACAATTTCGGGGACACGGCAAAACTCAATGAAATCCTTAAAGATCGCGGATCCACCATCACCGTATCTGAGGATGACGCAGATGCAGTTGTAGTCAACACCTGCACGGTGGTTGCCTCAACCGAACGGAGGATGCTGCGCCGCCTTGCACAACTCCGAAATCGCCCCCTTTTTGTCACGGGATGTATGCCCGTGGTTCAGGCCAATGCCATCCGAAGTGTCTGTGATCCCGTATTTATCGACCCTGAAGCAATCCAGCAATCCTACCGGCGGGTGAATACGGTTGCCGGTGGAGATACGGGGATCGTCCAGGTGGCGCAGGGGTGCCTGGGGGAATGTACCTATTGCCTCACCCGGCTTGCCCGGGGCCGGCTTAAGAGTTTTACCGGTGCGGAGATCCACGATCAGGTCAGGGCATTTTCCCGCGCAGGTACAGCGGAGATCCAACTCACGGCACAGGATGTCAGTGCATGGGGGAGGGATTCTGGTGCATCATTTCCCGGTCTCCTGCGGCAGATTTCTGACATTCCCCCGCCGTCCATGCTCCGAATCGGGATGATGAACCCGGCATCGGTTATGGGGATCATCGATGATCTCGTTGATGCATTTTCCAATAACCGGATCTTCCGGTTCATCCACCTGCCGGTACAGTCAGGATCTGATGCTGTTCTCGCACGGATGGGGCGGGAATATTCAGTTGTCGATTATGAAGAGATTGTTCGGACATTCCGGAGAAAGATGCCGGACGTCACCCTGATGACCGACATGATCGTGGGATTTCCTTACGAGAGTGAGGATGAATTCAACGATTCGCTTACCCTTCTCGATCGCGTCCGGCCGAACAAGGTGAATATCACCCGCTACTCAAAGCGCCCGCTCACGCCGCTTGCACAGGAGAAAGATTTCCCGGACTTCGTGAAAAAAGACCGTTCACGCCTTATGAACACTCACGCGGAACGGATCTATGCTGAGATAAATCGTCCGCTCATTGGAACAACCGTCCCCTTCGTCGTTACCGAGATCATCCGCCCGGGATCGGTTATGGGGAGATCCCCGGCCTATGTGGGGATAGTCATCAACGAAGATCTCCCCGTTGGCTTTGAAGGTCATGCCCGGCTGGAAAACGACCGGAAATATTTCTTTATCGGGAAACGCGAAATGTCCCTGTGCTGAAACACGGTCAGCAGAGCCAGAAGGGAGCGGTTTAATAGGCGCCGGCAGCAACACTTTCTATCTGATACGCCGGATAGGGTGACCGTAATGGACGATATCGAGAAAGGTTTTGAGAAGATAAAAGAGAAGATCGATCAACTTGCCGACCTTCAGGAAAAGGGAAAGACCCTGTCGGAAAAAGTGCGGACGAATGATGCAAAACTCCTTGAGAGGATGGCAGACTCTGCAAAACCCGTTGTTAAAACAATCGGGCTGAACCTTCTCAAGAAGGGAAAGCAGGACACCAAGGGCGAGCTGTATCATCCCCAGTATTATCCTGAAAAGATGATCATCCTCGGGAAGACCGATCCGGCGCCATGCCGCCCTGACAATCCGTCCATGCAGGTCATTGACCAGTTCTGCGTCCTCTCTGAAGACGGGAAGTTCTTTGAGCTGATGTACAGTTTCGACGGATTCCTCACCGATTCCTACCTCAACCCGATCACTGCCGGGCAAGCGATTGACCTGTACGGGTACGACACTATGTTCATGCTTTACCAGGCATTGCGGGATTATCTTGAGGGAGAAGATGAACTCGTGACGGCACTTGAGAAAGTGATCGGGTATGTCTTTGTCCAGAAGAGTTAGTCCTGTATATCCCTTTTTTTAGGTTTCTCTGGTATCATCCCGGAGTGGAACCTTTCAGAGCCCTGTCAGTGCGGTTGCTCCCCGAATAACGAAAACGAAAAACGTTTGATGGGCCCGATGTGATTCGAACACATGACCTCCCGGTTATCAGCCGGGCGCACCACCGGGCTATGCTACGGGCCCAAAAGTTTGCCTTGAATTTACCCTAATAACTACTCCATCAGAGTTTTTATAGGTTGTGAATGCTTGCCCGTTCTGCCGGATCAATCAGATAGGGATATGTGAATGAAAAAACAGGATATGTACGGAATTGGGATCATGGAAAGACGGTATCTATTGGGAAACGAAGCGATTGCCCACGCCTGCCTTGAAGCGGGTGTTGATTTCGTGTGCGGGTATCCGGGTACACCCTCATCCGAAGTGATCGATACGCTGCGGATGCAGCCGGACCGTTCGTATTACCTTGAATGGTCGGTGAACGAGAAGGTGGCGCTCGAGAACGCGCTTGCGGCAGCATGGTGCGGCATCCGTTCCCTGTGTACCATGAAACACGTGGGGCTCAATGTTGCAGCTGATCCGCTGATGACGAGCGCCTACACGGGAGTGACCGGGGGGCTCGTCATCATGAGCGCGGATGACCCGTTCGCCCACAGTTCCCAGAATGAGCAGGACACCCGGTGCTATGCCCACTTCGCGCGGGTGCCGTGTCTCGATCCTTCGGGCGTGCAGGAAGCGCACGACATGATCCCAAAAGCATTCGCACTCTCCGAGGAGTTCGGGCTCCCCGTTATCTTCCGCCCTACCACCCGGATCTGCCATTCCAAGGGAGATGTGGAGCTTGGGGATGTCGTCAGGAGCACCCGGAAAGGCGAGTTTTGCAAAGACCCGCGGCAGTACGTGGTCATCCCCGCCCATACCCGCATCCTGCACAAGAAACTCAATGAGAAGCAGCCCGCGCTGAAGAAACGTATCGTGGAACTCGGGTTCAACCAATACGATATCCGGGGGAAGGCTGCGGTCATCGCAAGCGGTATCGGGGCCTCCTATGTTGAGGAACTCCTTCCCGCAGGGATCTCATTCATGAAGATCGCCGCCTACCCCATCGATGAAGACTGGCTCGGGGAATTTGTGCAGAAGCACGAGAAAGTGCTCGTCATCGAGGAACTGGCACCGGAAGTTGAGGACGCCGTCCGGCAGGTTGCCGGCACCGTCCCGGTATTCGGGAAGAAGAACGGCTATGCCCCCTACGAAGGGGAACTCTCGCCTACCGCTGTTGCGACGATCATGGAGAAAGCAGGCTTCCCCATCACAACCCCGCTCCCTGCCAATCCCCCCGTGCCGGATGTCCCAGCCCGGCCCCCTATCCTCTGCGCCGGTTGCCTGCACCGCAGCGCCTTCTACGCCATAAAGAAGGTATACAAGGATGCAGTCTACCCAAGCGACATCGGGTGTTACACCCTCGGGCTCCAGCTCGGGGTCGTGGATACGACCATCTGTATGGGCGCATCGATCACGGTTGCGAGCGGCATCGCCCATTCGGGTGAACCACGGGATGTGATCTGCACCATCGGGGATTCGACCTTCCTCCACACCGGGATCCAGGGATTGCTGAATGCGGTCTATAACGGTGCGAACATGACGGTTGTCATCCTTGACAACCGTATCACGGCAATGACCGGCCACCAGCCGAACCCGAACACCGGCGCAACGGCCTGCGGCGTTGAGAGCCCACCGGTTTCCCTTGATGCAATCTGCCGCGCCTGCGGTGCCACCTTCGTTGAGTCCATTGACCCCTACGATGTCACGGGAATGGTCAACCTCCTGCAGGAGGCAAAGAAGCGCAGTGGCGTGAAGGTCATCATCGCAAAACAGATGTGCGTGATCATGGCACGGCGCAGCGGGGTTAAGCGCGGGAAGTACCTGGTTGATGCTGATGCCTGCACCGGCTGCGGCACCTGCGTGCGGTTCGGTTGTCCGGCAATCGAGTTTTCGGATGAGAAGGCCCGGATCAACGAGCTCTGCAACGGTTGTGCGGTCTGTGCGGATCTCTGTCCTTTCGGGGCGATCGTGCGGGAGGGGAAGAGATGAGCGGGAGTTTTGACATCCTGATTGTCGGGATCGGGGGGCAGGGGACCATCCTTGCCTCCAATATCCTTGGCGAAGCCTGCCTGATCGAGAACCGGCATGTGCGGGGAGCAGAAACCCACGGGATGGCCCAGCGCGGCGGATCGGTTGAGAGCCATATCCGTATCGGGGGCGAACACGGGCCGCTCATCCCTCCGGGTCAGGCAGACCTCCTGATATCGTTCGATCTTCTCGAAGCGCTCCGGTACTCGCACTACCTGAAGCAGGGCGCAAAGATGGTGGTCAACCGTGGCATGGTGCTCCCCACCTCGGTCTTTACACAGAAAATCGCGCTGCCATCGGAAGAAGCGATCATCGCGGCTCTCGGGAAGTACAATCTGTGCCTGCTGGATGCCGATACGATGGCAATTGAGGCAGGCAGTCCGCTCTCCCAGAATGTGGTGATGCTCGGCGCCGCTGCCGGCGCCATGCCCCTCAAACCCGAATCCCTTCTTGAGGCTGTGAAGCGGCTTGTCCCGAAGAAGACCGTGGAGATCAACGTCAGGGCATTCGAGGCGGGACGGGCTTTCGGCGGGCAGTGCTGATAGTACGGGGTTTCTCTTTACCGTTTTTTTTAAAGTTCGAAGTTTGGTTAGTTACTCACTCATTATTGTTGGATCACGACAAGGAAAAATGAGAATGGCACAATCCCGACTCCTGATGGAGATGCCGACCAAATGGAATTTTTTTGAACGAAAGGAGCGCTGCCGTATCGCAGCAGTATCCACAATTTCGCTGAGTGTGAAGTGGCTTTTTTTTGAAACCAAGAGATGAATAAAATTAGTTCCTATTTTTTTTGAGCGCTTTATCGACTGCCCAATAACCCCGCTTAAACTCTTCCTGAAGAGTTTTCATAATCTCTTTTTTCAACGTTCCCTCAT
>JBFYKS010000144.1:0-7115 GCA_041305785.1 Methanoregula sp.
AGAGTGTTCATTCACCCGGGTTTTTGAGTATCGGTTGATAGAATTAAGTTCCTGCTGCCGGCAATTCATCACTATCAAACGAGGAGCCACACGCATGAAGGAGCCCCGGCCCCAGCGGAGAACCTCACGATCGATAAGAAATTCACGATTTCAACAGTTAAAAAAAAAAGGATTGGAAGAGAACGAAGAGTAAAAAAATTATCCAAGTTCATCCCACTGGGAACGTTTCCGGTAGATGATCACACCAACGACCACCAGCACTACAAGAATGACAACAACAATGATTGGAACAATGCCGGGAATCGTGGGAAACACAAAACCACCGGATACTTTCTTCTGGAGTGCGAGTGCTTCGGTATAGGACTCATTCCCTTTTGCAAAAGCCTCGGCAGCCTTTGAACGGGCAAGCGTATACTGCCCGCTCGCTATCTGGTCATTTGCCGTGGAGATGTAACTTACTGCTATCTCCCTCTTGGCGATGATCGGGGGGAGTTCTGCGTTATTTGCAGTGCTGGAATTTCCTTTGAACCAGGCAATGACCCGGTCGACATTTGCAATAGGGGTCTGGGCATGGATCACTTCGCTCTCTGCCCATGCCCGATCAAGGGCCGTCTCACCATCGGTAATCAGGGTTGTTGCCGTATTGAGGTAGGCGAGTGCGGTTGCATACTGAGTTGCGGGCAGTGCAGCCGCAGCATCGATCTTTGACTTTGCATCACTGTATTTTAGTTCTGCAACCGAGGTGTCGGCACCAATCGCAGCCTTCTCATCGATATGGGTACGGAAGGTCTGAAGCTCATTCTTCTTCTGGGCAATCTGCTGGGTCACTTCAACAACATTGACCACCATCCTCGTATGTTCCACTTTGGAACTTGTCACGACATTCCCGTTTGCATCCACTTCCTGGATCCTGATGATGGTTTTATTGGTGGTTTTATCAACCGAAGGGACTTTTCCTTCCATCGTGACTCGTACCGCCTGGTCGACAGAAGCAGGATAGGACAGTTCAAACCCTGATAACGAGAGCATCCGGCCACCAGCTGACGGACGGGGATTGTCAATCGTATCAAGGACCAAGGTCCACGACCATTTCGCACTTTCCAGATCCGTTGACATCTGCAGCTCGCTGCCGGAAGGGAAGGTCTCCCCACCGGAAGCGGGGAACTGGAGCTTATACGAGACAATAACAGAATCTCCCGGTACCAGGGACCCGGAAGGTTCGACGCTGACGGATGAAACCGTAAATGCCGATACCATCGGGATACAGAATAAAAGAATTGCCGATAAAATTATCCACTTAATTACACTCTTCATCATCAACCTCACTCGAATAACGGCTCAATGCCCTCTTCAAACATAGTGGATTTTTTCTCTTTTGACTTAATAACATCTTCTTTTGTTTCCTTTGCAATATCGAGAAGTTCCTTGATACGGGGGGCGTTGCCGACCGTTGCCAGCACGACAACCGCCGCAACGTACTCGCTGTTGACCGGGTAGTCGCCGCCACGAACCTCTACACCGGCGATATTCTCCTCAACCCAGCTCTTCGCCTTCTCAATTCCCTTACGGTCCATCTCATCCGGGGGACCGGCAAGGAGGACCAGTGCACGTTCAGCAGTCGAGTAATCGCAAGGGAGGGTCAGCCGCCCGAGCATTGCCCTGCGGACAAGAGCAACGATCTTCGCGGAGCGGTCCTCACCCATCAGGACCTCTACATTCGCATCTTTCTTGCCGCCGAATTTGTCCTTCAATCCGCCAAAAATTCCCCGCTTGTCTTTTGTCTGCTTGCTCATCACTTCGCTCACAGCATACCCGACCGTGGTGATACCTCCGCCGCGAAGGGTGTTGATGATCTCACTGGAATCAACAACCATCTCACCAACACCCATACGGCTCATCTCACCCGCACGGAAGAGAACTGCAAACCGCCTTACTACTTCATTATTCAGGCGGGTAAATGCGGATTTGACACTTTCACCCTCGTTCTTCCAGGCACTGTTATCAAAAATGAATGTATTATCCGCTTCATTCACAAGGGTTGTAAGACTGCGGGCAGCATTGTAGGAATAGAGCCGGCCTTCTTCCGGAGCGGGGATGATTCCGAGGGCATACACGGGTTCACGATAGATCCGCTTGAGGTGCCGGGCAAGGACCGGGGATCCACCGGATCCGGTTCCGCCCCCAAGACCTGCAACGATGACAAATGCATCCACGTCATGAGTGCCACGTACATCGATCGCACTGATGATGCTGTCAATCTCATCCGCAGTCACCCGGGCCCCGGTCACGTTGTCGGTGCCTACTCCGTGACCTTTGACCATAGTCTGACCTATGAGAATCCGGTCTTTCATCTCAATATTTTTGAGTCCCATCAGGTCTGTCCGTGCAGTATTTACGGCAATTCCCCTGAAGCTGTTTGTCCCGAGCTTCTTGTCCTGCTCGATAAACATATCGACAATTTTGCCGCCCGCCTGGCCAAAACCTATGAAAAATACCCGCATCTGGTGACACCGTCCAATGGGCTAACAGATAAGTAATTTATCTTAATTCTTTTAAGTCCTTTTGCTCGTATGAACGTTTATTTCCGAGAGTACAAAAACCTTCTTATGAAAACTCCGAGGAAAAGAAGGCGTAATCTCCCAAATCTGCGGAGCCTTTTTCATTTCCCCGCGAAAATACTATAGATCAGCAATCATGAGGATCGGGATTATCGGGGGAGGATTGACCGGGCTTGTTGCCGCACAAGCACTTGCTCAGGATCATGAGATCACGGTTTTTGAGAAACTACCCTATCCCGGCGGATGCCTCTCATCCTATCACATCAATGACTACTGGATCGAGCGATACTACCACCATTGTTTTTCATCCGATGAAATGCTCTTTTCCCTGTTAAAGGAACTGGGAATTGAAAAAGACCTTGAGTGGAAGACAGGATCAACGGGATACTTTGCCCGGGACACCATCTACCCCCTCAATACCCCCTTGGAGATCCTCCGGTACCCGGAACTCACATTTCTGGACAAAGCCCGATTAGGATGGCTGACCCTGACTGCAAAAAAGGCTGACATCACGATCCTTGATGACATCCCTGCCGACCAGTTTATCTTAAAAAACCTTGGCGCGAACATCTATACCTCGTTCTTTGAACCCCTGCTGAAAAGCAAATTTGGTGACCACCGGAAGGCAGTATCTGCAGCATGGCTCATATCCCGGATCGCAATCCGTTCGAATCGCGGTGTGGAAGGAGAACGGCTGGGATATATCCGCGGTGGATTTCACCATCTGGTCGATGCGCTCGTTTCCTCCGTAAATGCAAAGAGAGGAAAGATCTGTCTCCAGACGCCGGTCACAACCGTTACCCGGGAGAAAGGGGGCTGGACCATCAACGGGGAACGATTCGACACGGTAATCTCGACCATCCCCCCCCAGGAACTGGAGCGATGCGGAGGACCTGCCCTGCCCCATATCCCCTACCAGGGTGCTGCCTGCCTGACCCTTGCAATGAACCGCCAGGTGACAAACGGGATCTACTGGCTGAACATGAAAGATCCGGCACCGTACGGGGCAGTTGTCACCCATACCAATTTCATCCCCGTTGACCAGTACGGCGAACATCTCGTGTACCTCGCATCATACTTCACCGGTACGGTTCCCCCGCGGCTTGATGAGCGGATGCTTGCTGATTTCTGCTCGCGGTTCTCGGTCAGGCCGGAAGAGATTACCTGGCACCGGATGGCGGTGGACCCCTTCGCCGGTCCTGTCTATACCACCGGGTATCGGTCACTGATACCCCGTTACGAACAGAAGGGGTTGTTCATGGCAGGAATGTTCTCGCAGACCAATTATCCCGAGCGGAGCATGGAAGGATCCATCCGGGCAGGATTTGAGGTTGCGGAATGCATACGAAACGCAGGAGCCCCATGAGCAAACCGGAGATCACCGCAATTATACCGGTATTCAATGACCGGGCATCACTGGAGAAGGCGCTCCCTGCCTCCATTAAGGTGCTGGACACGATAACCCCCCGCTTCGAGATCATCGTTGCAGAAGACGGGAGCAGCGATGGCAGTGCAGATATGGTCAGGGAGTTTTCCGGAAAAGACCCGCGGGTCCGGCTCCTTCACAGCGACACGCGGCTTGGTCGCGGAAAAGCCCTCAACCGGGCGATCACCGATGCGAAAGGAGAGATTGTCTGTTACTATGATGTCGATCTTGCAACAAATATGCAGCACATCAAAGAACTGGTGTCAGCAATACAGAACGGTGCTGACATCTCGACCGGTTCACGGCTGCTCCCTTCAAGCGACACGGTCCGGACCGGGGGCAGGGAGATTGCAAGCCGGAGCTACAACTTCCTGGTCCGGTTCCTGCTGGGCAGCCGGATCTATGATCACCAGTGCGGGTTCAAGGGATTCCGGCGGGAACGTATCCTGCCGCTCCTTGATAAAATCCGGTCCGACCACTGGTTCTGGGATACCGAGATCCTGGTGCGGGCACAGATTCTGGGTTACAGGGTTTTCGAATTCCCGGTCCACTGGCGGGCTGGCAAGGGAACAACGGTCAGATTAAAGGATGTTTTTTCCATGGGATCTTCGATCCTGCGGTTATGGTGGCAGGTCCATGTATCGGAAGATTAGCGCTATCGTTATCCCTACCCTGCTTGCCGCAGGAATCATCGCCTGGATGCTCTTCAATATCAGGGACGACCTCGTTCAATCACTTGAACTCATTGTCCCTGCCTATCTTCTCGTTGCAATACTTATCTGCCTGGCCGCGTGGGTACTGCGAGGCTGGCGGTACCATTCCATCCTGAAGAGCCTTGGTTATTCCGTAGGAGTCCTGGTCTCAACTGCCTGTATCTTCGTAAGCCAGACCGTCAACCTGGTAGTTCCGGCCCGGCTGGGCGATTTTGTCCGCGTCTTCATCCTGAAACACGATTACAACACCACCTATTCCGAAGGGGTTTCATCGCTTGTCGTGGAACGGGTGTTTGATATATTCACCGTAGCATTACTGGGCGCAATCTCCGTCATGTTCGTACTGAATGCGCCGTCATGGTTCTACACGATCATTCTCATTCCCCTGCTGGCCGGTATCGGTTTCTTCATCTTCCTCATCTTCATTGGAAAATTCTCCACAACGAACCGGTATATTGCCATTATCCTGACCATGCTGCACGAGATCCGCAAAGCCTCCCTCTCCACGAAAGCGATCGTTCTCCTTGGGAGCTCATCGATCGTCATATGGCTCCTTGATGTCCTCGTCTGCGTCTCCGTTGTGCACATGTTCGGGCAGGAGATCCCCTTTGCCGTTATTGTTCTTGCAATCGTTATCGGGAATCTCGTCAAGGCAGTCCCCCTGACTCCGGGGGGAATCGGCACCTACGAGTTTGCCCTTGCAGCCACATTCCTCTTGGTCGGGGTAGCCCCGGCAATCGCAACCCTGATTGCCGTGATCGACCACCTCATCAAGAACCTTGTTACGCTGGCAGGAGGGATCATCTCGATCTACTACTTCGGCGACTGGGTCATCCCAAGCATCAAAGAAGCATTGAACTCAAAACTCGGCGGGGGAACTCAACCTGAACCCTGAACAGCAAATCCTTGCAGTTGTCAGCTGGCTCTTCATCCTCACCCTGCTCCAGCTCGCGCTCTACCCCTCACTCAAAAAGACGCTTGGCGAATTTGCCTTCCCTTTAGCGTTCCCTGCATCGATCCTTGCATTCACGATCACCACCTGGTACTGCGGGCTTGCCCGGGTGCCGGTGCAGCTTGCACTCCTGCCCTTCCTCTTCCTCATCGCCTATCACCTTTACTACCGGCATTATTCGCTCGATGAGCTCAAAGCTGCCTGGCACTGGGAAGCCCTCTTCCTCATCTGTTTCTTCCTCATGCTGGATGTCCGGTTTGTCAACCCGACGATCTCCTATGCCGAGAAGTTCATGGATCACGGGTTCCTTGCATCGGTCATCAGGAACCCGGTCGTTCCCCCGCTTGATCCCTGGTTCGCCGGCGGCACCCTGAATGTCTATTATTACCTGGGATACTGGATGTTCGGGTGCCTTGCAATTGTCAGCGGTGTGCCTTCGAACATCGCCTTCAACCTCGCGCTCCCCACCATCTTTGCCCTCTCGGCAGTCAGCCTGTATGCCACGGGCACCCTGCTGCTCGATCGTTTCCGCTGGCTGCCGCTCGTTATCCTCATCCTGCCCAACCCGGCGCTCATCTTCCAGTTGATCACGGGAAAAGCCGTCAACCCCGCGTATGATGCGTCCTTGTCCTGGCTCGGGACCCGGACGATCTCCAATACCATCAACGAGTTCCCCCTCTTCTCGTTCATCTGGGGTGATGTCCATGCCCATGTCATCTCGATATTCAACCAGGTTTTTTTGGTTTTTCTCCTCCTCTTTGCGTATAAACGCTGGGAAACCCTTGACCGGACCGGGAAGATCCTCCTCATGGCCCTGACCGCAATAAGCCTGGGTTCAATGCCGCTCATCAACACCTGGGATGTGCTCATCTATGCTCCGTTGGTGCTGGTCACCGCATTTCTCCTCATCTGGAGAAACCGGACATCATTGGATCGGACAACATGGGCATACCTGCTTGCAATCCCCCCCGTTTCGATCCTCTGCTATCTCCCGTTCTATATCCAGCTCAAGACCACCACCGGGGCAATCGCTCTTGTCAGGACACCGTCAGATCCGTTGGAGTTCCTCTGGGTGAACGGCATCTTCATCGCCATCTTCTTTGCACTCCTGGTACCGGAGATCCGGAAGCGGCCCTGGCTCCTGCTCGCGTGCCTCCCGTTTGCCCTGGCCGGGTATACTGCGGCAGCAATTGCCGTCATACCCCTGGCCTATTTCCTTCTAAAAGCCGACCGTGACTTCCCGGACATCCTGGCTGCATTCGGCCTTGCGATTCTCATTGCCTGCGAACTGGTGTACATGAAGGACAACATGGGAGAGACATTCTTCCGGATGAACACCGTGTTCAAGTGCTATCTCCCGGCATGGCTTATGCTTGGGACTGCCGCAGCGGTGATGGTCGGCCGCTGGCTCTCCTTACGCCCGGAGATACCCTCAATCTCCCCAAGAGATGCGACAGTCATAACAA
>JBFYKS010000145.1:0-7643 GCA_041305785.1 Methanoregula sp.
TCACTGACAAGGCGGATCTCGGCCGGATAATATTTCCTGAACTGCTCGCCACCGGGGTCGATTCCGATCCTGCGGATATCCGACCGGTTGTAGCTCTTCAGGAGCGTACTGTCGTTACTCCCGATATCGAGGACTATGTCGCCAGGGTTCAGACTGACCATGCCTTTTGCCTTTTCCACGATGCCCGCGAGATGATCGCTCATGGTCTTGTTGATACCGGAGCGGTACCCGTATTCGTTCCCGTACATTTCGCCAGGATCAGCCGAGTGTTTCAGCTGGACAAGGCCGCAGGCACCGGCATCTTGAGAATTGTCGCATTTCACCAGAACCAGCGGGGCTTTGGGGGGGTCGGGATCGTCCTTTTTCGGGAACCTGCCCGAAAGGGCCTGGCTGCCCAGGTCAATGACCGTGACAAGGCCGGGGTTCCCGCAAATCCGGCATTTTACTATTTCGTGGATATGCATCGTGTCACCGAAACTTTTGATATTTTCTCAATAATCATTCGATGCAGGGAGTAATAAACCAAAGCCAGTTATGGGGCCGCCCCCAAGAGAGGATCAAAAGAGGAGTCTTGCTTTGTTAATGCCGGACTACCAAAATTATATCATTTTCCAAAAAGAATCTGTTTTTAAGAGTTTTTCAGGGTATATTCGGATACACCACCAGCAGATAGTTTTGTGTCCGAAGGAATACCCGATCTTCTTTCAGGTGGCTTGGATGTCAATAAAAAAGGCGCTGATAACTGGAATTACCGGGCAGGATGGCTCGTATCTTGCGGATTTTCTCTTAAATAAAGGGTACGAGGTGCACGGTATCATCCGCAGATCCTCGTCGTTCAACCGCGAGCGGCTCGAGCACCTGTACGTGGATCCCCGCGACCCCCATGCCCGCCTCTTCCTCCATTACGGGGATCTCTCTGATGCGGAAGCGATGTCGCATATCGTGTACAACATCAAACCCGACGAGGTCTATAATCTCGGGGCCCAGAGCCATGTCCGGGTCAGTTTTGATATGCCGGAGTATACAGCAAATACCACCGGCCTTGGGACAACCCGGCTCCTTGAGGTTGTGCGCCGCAGCAACCAGAACGTGAAGGTCTACCAGGCCTCCTCAAGCGAGATGTTCGGCTCCGCTTCCCCTCCCCAGGACGAGAACACGGAATTCTGCCCCCGGAGTCCCTATGCCTGCGCCAAACTCTATGCGTACTGGATGGTGCGGAATTACCGTGAGGGTTACAACATTTTTGCCTCGAATGGGATCCTTTTCAACCACGAATCCCCAAGACGCGGCGAGACCTTTGTGACTCGGAAGATTACCTACAGCATCGCCCGGCTTCTCACCAAAAAAGACCGGTTCCTCTACCTCGGAAATCTCGAGGCCAAGAGGGACTGGGGATATGCTCCGGAGTATGTCGAGGCAATGTGGAGGATCCTCCAGCTCGATGCCGCGGATGACTTTGTTATCGGTACCGGTAAGACGCATTCTGTGAGGGAATTTCTGGACGAGGCGTTTGCCTATGCCGGCCTCGATGTTGAAAAATATGTTCGGATCGATCCTGCGTATTTCCGGCCAACGGAGGTTGAGGTGCTGATTGCCAATCCCAAAAAGGCAGAAAAAGCCCTCAAGTGGAAGCCGAAGATCACGTTCTCTGATCTGGTGAAGATCATGGTGGATGCCGATATGCGGCGGGCAGGGCTGGAGCCACTTGGTGAAGGCGACCGTATCCTTGAAAAGAAATTCCCCGACCGGTTCTGGTCAGCAGACTGATCCGATTAATTGGCCAGATCCATTGGAGAGCTTGTGTCAATCCAAAAGGGTTACACCCTTGTAATAGAGAGGGGAATTTCACCCAGGATCAGTTCCTCGTCCAGGTGAACCGGCGGTTCACGGTAAAGTTCCAGATAAACCCGACAAGGATCCCGATAAACTGGGCCAGGGGATAATAGACAGCAAACACATTGATCAGGAACAGATAGATCCCGATATTGATCAGGGCCCCACCAGCCGACACGACGTTGAATGCCACAAGGCGCCGCCACCTGCTGGAGTGCCTCCCGTTCTCAAAAGTACGGAATGTCCAGAGATCGTTGAGGAAAAAATTGCTGATAATTGCGCATTCCGTTGCAATCGGACCACCAAGATCCTCGCTGATACCGAACAATTCTACAAGGCCGATGAGAATCCCGAGGTTCACGATGATTCCCGAGAGGCCGACGATGCCGAACTTGAAGATCCGCGTCCACTCCCGCCACGCGGCATTGTCACGGTAGAGGAACGAGTGGATACTGATATCAACGACCTGCTGGGCATATTCCACGATCGTCTTCAGTTTCAGCTTGCTTGCACCTGCCTCGCGGTCAACAAACTCGAACGGGATCTCCTTGTCCTTCTCCCACGTCCCTTTGCCGAGTACTTCAAGCAGGATCTTGTAACCGCGGGGCTTCAATGGAGCATCAAAAACAACGCTCTTTTTTACCGCGAAGAACCCGCTCACCGGGTCCGTGACATCCGGGAAGAGGAGGCGGCCAAGGAAGGTTGCGCCCGTTGAAATGATCCGGCGCTTGAGCGGCCAGTCCTTTATCCCGCCGCCTTCCATGTACCGGCTGCCGATAACAACATCATAGCCTTTTTTGATCTCCTCGTACATGCGGGGGATCAGGACCGGGGGATGAGAGAAGTCGGCGTCGATGACGAAAAAAACCTCGGAAGCCGCATGCCGGAACCCGTCGGCAACCGACTGGGAGAGCCCGTGATCCTCCGTCCGGACAAGGATATCGACATTGGGATGCATCCGCTTCAGATCCGTGACCGCAGGGATGGTGCCATCGGAAGAGTTGTCGTCAACCACAAGAACCTGCCCATTGAGGGAGTTCTCGCGGAAGACCGCATCTACGGCAAGGACGATATTCCGGATGTTTGCTTCCTCGTTGAAGGTCGGGATGATGACGGTCAGATCGTACATGGAATTTCAGGCTCGGAATCGTTCAGCGGGATGAGAAGATGACTATGTTGTTCGACTGCATTCGGGGGGTTGTGAACTCCTTAAGCCATCCAACCGCTCCCCCGCTGGGATCGGCAGACATGATGTCACCGGTCACCACGTACCAGACGGTTGCATTCTGCGTGTTCCGGATAGAGAGGGCATCAAGTTCATCGGAGGTATAAAGTCCAAACAGGATCGTCTTGTCCGTTGTATTGGAGTAATAGTAATTCAGGGGCTGGAGGATGTAGCCAGGCATGACAACAACAAAGTCCCCCTCGTTTGTCATCTCCCCAAGACTTGTGGATACACCCCGCCAGTCTTCCTTGGAATACCCTGCATAGTATCCTGCCAGCGTCGGGGCGCTCAGCAGAACGAGGAGCGCCATGAACCCGTAGATGACCCCGCGATTACTCAGAAGAGAACAGACGGGCTTGTACGCGATAGCAATTCCGATAAAGTAGATTATGGTGAGGAAGATGAGGTAGCGTGGCTGCATCGGAATGCGGTAGGAGAGGATGAGACTGATTACAAAGGTAAGAGCAGTGAGCGAGACGAGGAAGACCCCTTTGTCCCGATCCGTCATGAACGCCTGAACAATCCCAACAATAAAGAGGGCGAGCATCAGGACCATCGCGATATCGGAGAAGCCCGACATCTGCCGAAAGGTCTCGACAATCAGGTCGAAACCCTGGATCCCATAGGTGGGAGCGCCCGCCGAGCGGATAAAGTAGAGCTGGATGGTGACAATGATGAGCGGGAGACAGATAAGGGAGAAGACGCCTACTGCCACCGCCACGGGGAGCAGGTTCCGGAGGTCCTTTTGGATCTTTCCGGCTTTTGCGTAAAGGGCATAGAGGACGAGCGAGGCGATGAGGACGAATCCGTAAAAATGGGACCAGAAGGCAAGGGCCGAGAAGAGTCCGAAGAGACCCCAGTGTTTCAGGTCATCGCTCTTCATTGCCAGAAGGAAAAATATCATGGCAAGAGCGACAAAGAACATCATCATCGTATACGCCCGGGCCTCCTGCGAGTAGAAGATCAGGAAGGGGGAGACCGTGACCGCAGCGGCAGCGATGATCCCGACATTCCGGTCATAAAACTCCTTTCCGATAACATAGACAAGCGGGATGGTGACGACTCCGAGGAGTGCCGGCACAAACCTGAGAATCACCTCGCTGTTCCCGAAGAGCAGCATGATGTGCTCGGTCCAGTAGAAGAGGGGAGGATTAAACTCCCCACCGGTGGTTGCCTCCCAGATGCCGGGGAGTGACATCGAAGCAAAAGTGAGGGTGGATGCTTCATCCAGCCAGAGCGAGTTGTACCCGAGGTTGTAGAACCGGAGGATAAGTCCAATGACGGTGAGGGAGAGGAGAAGCTGGACATACCTGCTTGAGAAGAGCATATTTTTGAGGGTCTCAGCGGAAATATCCTTGAATGATTTTATCGGAGAGGTGTATCCCCCGTCAAGATTGCATCCGCTGCCGGCCGGTGAATGGCCCTTTGCGCGCTCCTCCCGTTTCTTCCCCATAACGTATCAGGTACTATTTCGTAAACGGCGTGATATAGGTTATTGCAATTTTTGGTTTTTACGACATATCTGCAGGTTTTTTTGACCCTTTACCCAACCTGTGTGGTAAAACCTGGATCCGGGTAAAAAAGTTGATGGAGGGCCAAAAAAAACCCCATTACGAGAGATTCCTCCCGCAAGACGGGGTGCCTCGTCCCGAATCAAACGATACCATGGCAGAGAAATTCAACTTTTTTTTACCTGCTAAAAAAGCGATGAACCATTTTTTCATATTGAGTCCTGCCTCATCCGATGAATCGCCAAAAACTCATGAGTCCGGGCCGGGCCGGCAGGGCGCCCTGAGCGCTGCGAGAAGATCCTCGGTTGATTGTGTGATGGTTGCCGACTGTTCGAGCATCAGGTTGACCTGCTCATGATGGCCGACCCTTCTGAAATCCGTCCGCAGGGCAATGACCGGTTTTCCCTGAGCAAACGCGCAGCCCATCTCCCACGCGGTGCCGGAATCCGCATCTGCCCCATCCAGAACCGCTACGATTACATCTGATTCATCAATGGCCTGCAGGTTCTTCTCAAACAGGCGGTGCTGTTCCGGATCACCTCTTGTATCCGAATCATCGCCGGCTTCCTGTGGGAGGTACACATCGAACAGGTTCTTTTTCAACAGCGCCGCAATCGTGGCATTGTAGGTACGTTCCGCTTCAGAGAAGAGCGGGGCGGCAAGATAGATCCGGAAGCGGGCAAACGCTGCAACATCAAAGGCGCGGATGCCGGCGAACCGCGAGAGGAAGACGCCCCTGCCGGCGCGTTTCGGAGGTTCATCTCTTTTACTTCCATAATAGGTAGAGGTCACCCCGCAGGTTGGGGAGGAGTTGACACCGATGATGCAGAGCGGGGCGCCGCGATCGTCAATGAGGGTCCTGACCTCCCCTTCAAGATCGTCAAGAACGGTCTCAAACGCCGGGCTGTTCAGGCGTTCGAGGAATGTGCCGGGTTTTCGGCCGGAGCCAAGATAGAGTGTTTCAGGGCAGGGAAGCGGGACCATCTCCACGGAAAATTTCCTGCACCGTTCCTGCACCCGGTTGAAAAGAACAATATCCGAGGGTTTTGTTATCCCGTCAGCTCGTAACCGCGGATTGAGGATACAGGGGCTGCACAGCACGTACATTATTAGTAGTGTGTGCACGCACAAGATGATCAATGATACCCCTGTTTGCTTACCGGGACAACAGCTGTGACCCCCGGAAGTGTACGGTCAAGAAACTTGAAAAAGCAGGATTTTTAAAGATCTTTACAAAAATTTCCCAGATACCGAGAAACACCCTGCTCCTCGACCCGACTGCCGAACAGGCACTCTCTCCGGCCGACCGGTTTGTCAGGTCCATCACCGTGCTGGACTGCTCCTGGGTTGTCCTGGACACGGGGCAGGTCAGCTCATGGCGGGTACGCCGGGCTCTCCCGTTCCTTGTTGCAGCAAACCCGGTTAACTTCGGGAAGCCCTGCAAGCTCTCCTCCGTTGAGGCGCTTGCCGCTGCCCTCTATATCATGGGCGAGAAGACGCGGGCAGCAGAGATCCTTGGAAAAGTGAGCTGGGGGATCCGGTTTCTGGAAGTCAACCGGGAACCGCTGGAGCTGTATGCTGCGGCAAAAGACAGCACGGAAGTTGTGAAAGCCCAGAGCCTGTTCATATAAATAGGGTCTGGTTCATCCGGCACTCCTGCTCTTACGAAACGATCTCACCCGCTGCAAAGGGTGGGAAGAACAGGCGTCACGGCAGAACAGGCATGCATACGTTTCCAGAGTCCTGCATTGGGGCATTTTTCATCGAGAATCCGGCAGCAATGCAGAGAGCGCCGATAACCCACGCATAAATCCCCCATATCTTGACGAGCGCGATATCGGAGAGTGCCGGGAAGAGGGCTATCAGGATACTCAAAAAAAGGGTGAGCATCCCAAAGAGCACGATCACAAGCCGGGTCTTCCATTCTTCGGGAAGTGAACACCCGACAAGGATGAGCAGGATACTGTTGATGATGGCAAGGATGGCAAGGACGATGATCATGGAGGGCTGGATAAGACCCGGTACCATAATGGCGAGAGCCGCAACAACAAGCGAGATGATGCCGGCAAAAAAGATGGGGAACCGGTAGATGATATCCTCCCGGAAGCAGAGAGCGAACGCGATCATGATAATGCCGACAACAAGAGCAAGGAGGCCAAAGAGCGGGATGAGGAGGCCAAGGAACATGGTGGTGAAGAAGAATGCATCAGTGCCGGCTAAAAAGATACATATCCCGATGATGGAGATCTGCCACCATCGTATTGGAGTGTCAGAACATCCAAGAAATGATACATTCATTGTTATTCTGATATTATTGTGGAGTGTTTAAATATATGTTGCTGAAATCCTCCGCTGACTGGGGATTTTTATACATTTTTTTACAGCTTGGCGGTTTTTTTGGTAATTTATTCAGCCGGAATATTTCGGATAGTTTTTTCCATTCCGGCGCAATGTAACATTGTATGATCAAGGTTGCCATTAACGGGTATGGTACCATCGGCAAACGCGTGGCCGACGCAGTAGCTGCCCAGAAGGATATGGAGGTCATCGGAGTATCCAAGACCCGCCCGAACGCAGAAGCATATGTTGCCAGACAACGCGGGTTCCCGCTCTATATTGCGGATATTTCCAAAAAAGAGGCATTCGAAAAGGCAGGCCTGATGGTTGCCGGAAGCGTTGAGGACATGTGCCGGGCAGCTGATGTTATCGTGGACGCAACGCCGGGAAAAGTCGGGGCCACGAACAAGGCGCTGTATGAAAAACTGGGCAAGAAAGCCCTCTGGCAGGGCGGGGAAGAGCACGCCCTTGCCGGGTTCTCCTTCAACTCCTCCTGCAATTACAAAGATGCCATTGGCCGGCAGTTCGTGCGGGTTGTATCCTGCAACACCACCGGGTTGTGCCGGATCATCAACGAGATTGACAAGGAATACGGCGTCACCCATGTCCACGCCATCATGGTCCGGCGCGGATCCGACCCGGGCGAGATCAAGAAGGGACCGATCGATGCCATCGTCCTCGATCCCGTGAGTGTGCCGAGCCACGCTGGCCCGGATGTCCTCTCCGTTTTACCGCAT
>JBFYKS010000146.1:0-11533 GCA_041305785.1 Methanoregula sp.
CAGAATGTGCAAACGCACCAACGATGAGCACGAGTGCTGCAAGCAGGATAATTCCAATTGTCTGGTACTTCATGGTAACCGGTAAAAAAATGAGTTGTTCGGGACAGATAGACCGTGCCCGAGAATGGTTCGGTTTTTTATGTTTCCAAGAACCGGCCGCTCAATGGGATTTTTGGAATTATCGGTGCATGCGGGTAACAAGGATCTTTGGCACGGGGCCAAAGGGTGAACGAAAACTCCCGGGAATGTCTGAATAGTATCAGGGATTTCCGGAGAGCACTTTTTTTTTAATTTGCGAGCCGGCAACGGATCAACTGCGGGCATCGCGGGCCGGTTTTTTTTCGTGCTGCGCCCCGATAAGTCCGACATGGACAATGATCTGTTTTCGAACGGGAGAGGGGCAATTGCCTCCCCGGGCCACCCCTGCCGTTCCGCCTTCTCCGACGGAGGATGCGGGTTTGGGCACCCGCATCTCTCATTTTCCCATGCCCCGTAAGCCCCTTATCGTCATCCGGTTGGGAAAAGTCTCATTTTTTTTAAAAGTTGGATCCCCGCCATCTCCGCCCCCATGATCTGGGTGGATATTTCGTCCCTCAAGCGCTTCCGGCAGGCTCTCATAAGCGGAACTACAGCAGGATGTTTGGGTTTTTGCGTATTTTCACGGGCCGCTAAAGAGCACGGTTTTATCGGCTTTAAACTGGCTCTTTTGCCAAAAAACGTATTTTAACGCGGAATCGTTCACTGGTGTTGGCACCATTTCCACTGCCGAATTTTTCGTCACGAACCAGCCCGGGACCTCTCCGTCGGAGAATCGATCCCGGGGGAGAGACGTTCCTTGTGGGGGGCCAGCTCCGTCGGGGACAGGGAGGGGCGGCATCCCACATACCAGCGGCTGATACGTGACAACCACTCTCACCTTGGGCGCCGCCGCGACCACGCGGAGCCAGGCCGGCATCCGGCCGGCAGGGATGATGCCGATGGCTTTTGAGTCCCGCCAGCCAAAGAACCTTGCGGGCAGCACGCAGCCACAGAGCCCTACGCCCGGTATCCGGATGAACGGGACGAACCTGATGATCCAGTATTTTTTTTAAGAGATCCGACCGGTCGTAACCGCGTTGACCGTTGCATGATGATCGCGGAGCCATGCGGACTTCGTGTACAAGAGATCGCAGATGCCAGGGAAGATGAAGGTGGCGTCGAATAGTGATGAGAAAAAATGGATACCTTGTCGAAAGGTGTGAGCACAACCGGTGTGTGGTGACCGGTATGCGTTATTGGAGATAGCGTGTGGTAGATCAGAATATTACCGGCACGGCAGCGGGTTCCCCGGCTCACCTCCTGTGCTGTTCTTTATCCTGGATGATGCGTGGCATGGGGTTCCATAACCCGGTGCAGTGTTTATACCGGTTACGGGTGCCTTCAGGCTCCGGATGGAACTCCGGGAACCAAAGGACTCTGCTCTGAGTATGTTCATGGTTTTTGTCTCCGATAGCAGGACAGCAACCGTTTCCGGTCACGTTCTGCTGAATACTACTCTCTTGTTAGGTTGGTTTCAACGCATGCCAAAAATGATGAGGATCATGGCTGTCTTTCCGAAAATATCGGAGCGAACCCGGATAAAAGTCCCCATTTTTTCTCTCATCGCGGGATCAGTGCAATCGTAACAATTAATGAAGGAAAAAAGCCAACATAATGCGCAATGCTCAAAGTACATCGGGATATCTGTGGATACTGCGGATGCTGCGTATCGGTCTGCCCGGAAGGCGCCCTTGAACTGATCGACGCATACTTATCGGTCGAGAAGACCTGCACCAGCTGCGGTGTCTGTGCAAAGGTCTGCCCCCTTGGTGCCCTGGAGGTAGTCAATGAATAATAAGTATGACGTTCTCGTCATCGGCGGCGGTCCCGCCGGGGCCATTGCGGCCAGGACTGCTGTCGAGAAAGGCCTGTCAGCCCTTATCGTCGAGAAGCGCCCGGCCATCGGCGCCCCTGTCCGCTGTGCGGAGGGGATCGGCAAGGAAGCCCTTCAGGAGTTCATCGACCCGGACCCGCGCTGGATCTCGGCCGAGATGACCGGAGCAGGGATCGTTGCCCCCGATGGGTTCTTCATGAAACTTGAATCGTCCATGGCCGGCGGCAAGGTCGGGTATGTCCTTGACCGCAAGTTCTTCGACCGTGAGCTGGTCTGGAAAGCCGCAGAGGCCGGCGCCGATGTGGCAGTCAAGTCCCGAGCCTGTGCCCCGATCCTGGAAGACGGCGTGGTGAAAGGAGCAAAGATCGATTACTGCGGCAAGGTTTCCAGCGTGAAGGCGCAGGTGGTCATCGCCGCTGACGGTGTTGAGTCCAAGTTCTCGAAATGGTGCGGGATCGATACCACCGTTCCCGTCCGCGAGATCATGAGTTCGGTCCAGTACGTGATGGCCGACATCGATATCGACCCGGGTGCAACCATCTTCTATCTTGGTAACGACGTTGCTCCCGAAGGCTACCTCTGGGTCTTCCCCAAGGGGAAACGCACCGCAAACGTTGGCATCGGTATCTCCGGCCGGAAGAGCGGGGACGGCCACCGGGCAAAGGACTATCTCGACAAGTTTGTCAAAAAGACCTTCCCGCATGGCAAGACCATCGAGTACATCCCCGGCGGTGTCTCGGTCTGCCGGCCGCTCGAATGCACGGTTGCTGACGGTCTTGTCATCGCCGGCGACGCGGCACGGGTTGTTGACCCGCTGACCGGCGGCGGCATCTACAACGCAATGTACACCGGCAAACTTGCCGCAGAGGTTGCCGCGGACTGCATCGGTAAGGGCGATGTATCCAGAAAGGCGCTCATGCGATACGACAAGGAATGGCGGGCATCCAAGATGGGAAAATCCATTGAGCGCAATTACCACATCAAGGAGTACCTCATTAAGCAGCCCGACGAGAAACTCAATGAGATTATCCACTCGGTCTCGAACATGAACCTCTCCGAGTTCTCGACCATCAACCTGATAAAAGAGATCATCAAAGCCAACCCGAAACTGGTGCTCGAGCTGGGCGCGCTTGCAGCATCACTCCGCTGATTTTTTGAGCTGCTTGTTGAGGAGACGCAGGCAGTCATCCTCTCCTTCTTTTTTGGTGAACACGGTAAAGATATCGCCGGGCTCTATCTTCACGTTCCCGCTTGGGATGATGAGGACACCCCCGGCCCTCCTGATGGCGATGAAGACAAAGTCCTTGACTTTGAGCTCGCGGATCTCGTGATCCACGATCGGGGCTCCTTCCTCGGCAACGATCTCGAAGATGGTGCCGCCGGGGATCGAGGCGAGCTGCTGGAGCTGGGGGTTCTGCGTCCAGTAATAAAGCCGGGAAGCAACGAGTTCGTCGGGGTTCTCGCTGATCCGCACCCCCACTTCCTTAAAAAAATCCGAGTGGGACGGCTGGTTTACGATGGAGACCACGTTTGGCACCTGGAACTTCTTTGCCAGCCAGCAGGTCATCAGGTTCACGGAATCGTCGCTGGTTGTGGCGATCAGGGCGTCTGCCCGTTCGATGCCGGCCTCCTCAAGGGTGGTTTTGTCGGTAGAATTGCCGGTAACTGCCAGTACATCGTAGTGCTCCAAAAGCTCGCTGCACCGGGACTCTTCCTGGTCGATGACGACCACGTTGTGGGCGTGCTCCACGCCCAGTCTTGCGAGATTCCTGCCAATACCGCCAAGCCCCACGATGATGATGTACATTACTACCGGTTTCAATCACCCGGATTGAAATATTTTGTGCATCAACCTTGTCTTGTGATATGCGGAGTGGACGAGGCGGGAAAGGGTTCCGTGCTGGGGCCCATGGTCGTTGCCGCCGTGGGGGTGCAAAATGAAGCAAGTCTTGACGGGCTTGGTCTCAAAGACTCAAAACTCCTCTCCGAAAAAGAGCGCGAGCGCCTCTATCCGATCATCAGAAAACAGTGCCGGGTTGCCGTGGTGAAGCTCGAAGCGCAGGAGATCGATGCGATCCGGACCGAGATGACCTTAAACCAGGCGGTTGCCCGGGCACATGCAAAGGTGATCTCGAAACTCTCCCCCCGCTGTGCCTATGTTGATGCCTGCGATGTCAACATCTTCCGCTATGCCGAGATGGTCCGGTGCAACCTCGAGCATGACTGCGAGATTGTATCGGAGCACCATGCCGATGAGAAGTTCGCGGTGGTCTCGGCTGCAAGCATTGTTGCAAAAGTCACAAGGGACCGGGCGATAAAAGCCCTTGCAAAAAAACACGGGGTCATCGGCAGCGGGTACCCCTCGGATCCGGTCACGATCCGGTACCTGAGCGAATATATCGATGAGCACCGCATCCCCCCTCCAATCGCCCGGAAGAGCTGGAAGACGGTCAGTGCGCTCCTTGCAAAGAAAACCCAGAGCAAACTGGGAGATTTTTAACGCCTGTCACCCGCTGATTTTCCTGCGGGGAATCTTCTGGCACCAGCCATTCCTTTATGTAAACCGGAATGCCATATTGCTATAATGGACTGGATCCTCCTCATCGTTCTTCTCGTAATCGCCTATGCCCTTGTTGCGTTCACCATTCACCGGAAAAAACTCTGGGAGAACCATATCACGTTTTACGGCCCGCTGATGGCAGTCAAGACGGAACGGGTCGGTTTTTTTGACCGGGCTATCCCGTTTACCCGGTTCCTGCGGTTTTACGGCACGATCGGCGTGGTCATGGTGGTGCTGGTCTCATTCCTGATGACCCTGATGTTGCTCATATCGGTGATGCACATCATGGTCCAGCAGCCGGAACTGACCATGGCAAACGATCCCAAGAACGTGCTTGCCATACCGGGCGTGAACGATTTTATCCCGTTCACGTTTGCGGTCTGGTTCGGGCTCCTCGTCACCATGGTTGTCCACGAGTTCGGCCATGCCATCCTCTGCCGGGTGGAAGGCATAAGGGTAAAATCGATGGGGATACTCCTTGCGGTCATTCCCATCGGTGCGTTTGTCGAACCGGACGAGGGCGACCAGGAACGCTCCACCGGCCTTCCCAAGATGCGGATGTTCGGGGCAGGTATCACCAACAACCTCCTTGCCGGGATCCTCTGTTTTGCCCTGATGATCGCCCTGCTCGGGTATGCGGTTCCCATCAATACCCCGCTGGTCAAGGCGGTGTATGTTGATACCCCAGCACACCTTGCCGGGCTCCCGCCAAATTCGATCATAAAAGAAGTCAACGGGGTCCTGATCAGCGACCGTGCGGATGTGACCGCAGTCCTCGATAAAACGGTGCCCGGTGACCATATCCCCGTCGTTGTCGAGCACAAGGGGGTTGCGACCGAATACCAGCTGACGCTTGCCGCCTGGCCGGCGGATATGAGTGACAAGACAAGCGGGTTCATGGGCGTGAGTTACTATGATGCGCCGCTTGTCAAGGAGCAGTTTGGCCTGCTCACGACACCGTTTGGGGTCATCATCCTGCTTGCAACGCCCATCTACACGATCATGGAACCGGTCAGCTGGGGCCAATTCGGGCTGCTCACCATCGATTCTGTTGACAGCACGATGTGGGAGGTGCCGTTTGCCGGGTTCTGGTTCGCTATCCAGATCCTCTTCTGGTGCGGGTGGTTCAATTTCGTTGTCGGGACATTCAATGCCCTCCCGCTCATCCCGCTGGACGGGGGGTACATCCTCAAGGAGGGTGTCGAGCGGCTTATGGATCGGCGGGGTTACCTCCAGTACGCCGGTTCGGTGGTCAGCGCCATCTCGTACGGCATGCTCGCGATCCTTCTTGCCGTGGTCATCCTGCCAATCCTGCTGAACTGGAAATGGTAACTGAATATCTTTTGTAATACTGTAGAAACGGGCATGAACGGGTGTCCGCATCCAAAGAATGAAAATGCCCGGCATGTAAACAGACGTCCTCGCCCGTATCCTTGCGCTTCTTATGGGGGCGGCAAGGCCCCCAACGTCGCGCAATGGTCGGGCTGCGGAAGCGATTGTGCCCCATATGGTGTGCATACGGCGCCCTCGGACAGAGCAACTCGGCGAGGTATTTCATGGGAAACCGAATTGAGGCCGCCGCGGGGCGCCCTTCGGGGCGGCGGCAGTAATCACCAAGGGGGTATGGGGGCATCAGCCCCCATCATCACGTCAAATGATTCCCCATGAAAACATCCATGATGCCTGCGGCCACAGGCACACAGAATGGAAACGGGATCTCCATTTCCATATTAAAATAAATAGATCGGGTTAACAACCAATCTTTACCGAATATTGTTCAGGGATAATTTTCATGATTCAGGTGTGAACCGGATCAATTCATGCTCAGTTGTCCAGAGCGCAGGAAAATTTTTCCGGGTAATTCAGGAACCCGAGAACGGGATCCCGCCGTTCGATGTGCCGGTAGAGCGGGAATTGCAGCCCGGCATCAGGTGTCTTTACGCAACCGGCATCTACGCAGCGCAGGGGCGGCACTTTCTCATAGGCACGGTTTTTCAACAACGACCCGTCCGCCATCTCATAGTACGCGGCCCCTTTCTTGTCCACGTATTTTGCATAATCGCTGGTGAACCGGGAGGAGACGATGTTTGCCATGTGAAGCACCCGGTCGGTTGTCGGGTTGATGGTGACGTGCCCGTAACCGGGTGGGACAACCACCACGTCCCCCGCGGTTGCGGTAACCAGCACAACATCGGTTGTGTCCTCCCGCTGGAGGAGGTAATGGGCAGTTCCTTCCAGCACCTCGTAGATCTCGGGATACCCCACTACGGCCCGGTTTTTCGGGTGGTAATGTCCCTTGGTCTTGACAAACTCGCCGCAGATGACCCGGGGCGGGATGACCGTGATGTCGTACCGCAGGTGGTTCTCTCTCATCCACCAGCGGTCTGCTGCGGACTTTGCTAGATCGCGGAACATGGCATAGAGCGGGCCGGAGGCAATGCAGCCCTTCCGGGCAAAGATCCCGTTGAGGTCACCGGCCATCCGTAATTCCGGTTCCGCGATGGGGCCGTCCCAGTGCACCCGGAGGCGGGCAGAATCGAACCTGCCGAAAATTTCTGTCACCTTTCTTTTCATTGCATGCCTCCAATCACGGTCTTTACCATTTTATAAAAGGCCAAATCCACGGTCTTTAACTGTGCCACCGCCTCCTCGAGCGGGATGTCGATGATAGCGTTGCCCCGGAGTGCAACCATCCTGCCGAATGCGCCGGCGTTGATGAGTTCAACTGCGGCAACCCCGTACCGGGTGGCAAGCACCCGGTCATACGCGGTGGGCGAACCGCCGCGCTGGACGTGACCGAGGATGGTGACCCGGGTCTCGATCCCGATCCGGCTCTCGATCTCTTTTCCGAGCATGTTTGCTATGCCCACGAACTTCTCATGGCCGCACTCGTCCCGGAGATCCTCCGGAACCGGCGGGAGCCCGAGCGTCTCCCGGTTCACCCCTTCTGCAACCACGACAATCGAGAACTTCTTGCCGGACCGGTACCTTGTCATGAGGTTGTTGCATACCTCTTCCATGCTGGTATGGATCTCGGGGATCAAAATCTCGTCAGCTCCCCCGGCAAGGCCGGCGGTGACGGCAATCCATCCCACGTTCCGGCCCATCACTTCCACGACAATGATCCGGTGGTGGGATTCGGCGGTGGTGTGGAGCCGGTCGATGGCTTCGGTAACGGTTGCAACCGCGGTGTCGAACCCGAAGGTGACATCGGTTCCGGAGATGTCGTTGTCGATGGTCTTTGGGACCCCCACGAGGCTGATGCCCTCGCCTGCCACATCGCGGGCTGCCGAGAGGGTGCCGTCGCCCCCGATAACGACAAGCGCGTGGATACCGAATTTTTTAAGGTTGGCCTTGATCTTCTGGAAATCAGCGGTCTTTGCAAGCGGGTTTGTCCTCGATGTGCCAAGGATGGTCCCGCCTTTTGGGAGGATCCCCGAGACCGAGAAGTCTGTCAGCGGCTCAACATCTCCGTCAATGAGCCCCTGCCACCCGTTCCGTATCCCGATGGTCTCAAAACCATATGGAAGCCCCGAGCGGACAACGGCACGGATCACCGCATTGAGACCGGGGCAGTCACCCCCTCCTGTCAGCACTCCGATTCGCTTCATCGTTTCCTAACCACTCCCGTGTTGATGATATTCTGCAATGCTATATGCGCATTGCGGTTGTGAAAAAAAACCGATCGTATTTTTATCCCGCACAAGGCAATCCCCCGTATCATTGGTATGACTCCCGGAAGATGCGGCGGTGGATGATCCGCCAGCAGACGATCAGCTGGGCAAGGTCCCCGGCCGTTACGTATTCCCGGTTGCGGAAGATGGCGATCGGGTGGACCTGGGTCTGGCGTTCGATACTGTGCTCGAGTCTCTCGACCACATGCCCGCTCAGTTCCCCGTCGATAATGAGTTCCCCCATCTGGTGGCCGTCATGCTCGCTCTTTTCGAATCTGAGCGAGAAGTTCCGCTCCGATAAGGAGAGGATGGAGTAGAGGTCGAGCGAGAGGTCGATATTCTCAAGGCTCCTTAGCAGTTTCTTCTGGGCAAGGGTGATGCGGTACACGTTCCGTTCATACCCGAGATCCCTGCCGTACTCCGAGTACCCGATGGTGATGACTGCATCCGCAAATGATTTCTGGGGAAGCACATACTGGGCATAGTCCGGCTCCCGCTCGCGGATTTCTGCCATGACCTCCTCGCGGGAATATCCCCGTTTCTCGACATCCCGCTTGATCTTCCAGTCGTATTTCACCTCCCGCTCCGGGTTGACAAAGAGACAAAAATCGAGATACTTCCGGAGGGTTGGCGTGGAGAACGTGTGCAGGCCCTCAAGGATGAGGATCTTCTGCGGCCGGAACACGACCGGGGGATCGAAGGTGCCGGTGGCATGGTTGTATACCGGTTTCTCGATGGGGACTCCCCGGCGCAGCCGGATAAGATCCTGTTCGAGCACATCGATGCGGTTGGCTTTCGGGTGCAGTGCCGTGATCCCCTGTTCCTCCCGTGCTTTCCGGTCAAGCGCATGGTAGTCGTCAAGCGTGATGGTCGATACAAGGTCGTCTCCAAAGATCTTCCGGATCCCCTGCGTGAACGTGGTCTTGCCGGATCCGCTGTCCCCGGCCACGCCGATGGTGAAGATATAGGGCGATGCCGCGATCGTGTCCTTGAAGTTCTGGTGGTGCATGCAGGCTCACCCTTTCGTGGTTGATTACCGGTTGAGTGTTTCCTTGCCCCTCTTATTGAATGCACCGGTCAACTGGGCCGGAAAAAAAGGATGCGCGTGGCAGCCGGCCAATCTCCCGGTTCATGCCACGACCCGGGCATAGGTGTCGGTCAGCCGCTCCACGATGGGACCCCAGAGGAAGACCCGGTCCACTTTCCTGCGCCCCCGCATCCCTAAAGCGCCGGCGTTCCATGGCTCGTCAACCATGGTTTTGATCCCCCACGCGAGGGATTCAGGCGATACGTCAGTCTTGATCCCGTTTACGAACGCGTCGATATTCTCCCCAAGGCCCCCGACATCGGAAGCCACCACGCACTTCTCCGCGCTCCAGGCTTCAAGGAGCACAAGCCCGAACGGTTCGTTCCTGCTCGGGATGACCACGAGATCACAGGCATTGAGGAGCCGGATGTACTCCGAGTCCGGGATGTAACCGACAAAGTTCACCGGCAGGTCAGCTGCCCGTGATTCAAGGTACTGGCGCATGCCGCCGTCCCCGGCAACGATGACCTGAGCGTCCCAGCGGTGGTGGCAGACCTCCCGGATAGCCTCGATGAAGAGGTCCGGGCCCTTCTGGTACACGAGCCTGCCGATGAAGAGGATGAGCGGGGCGAACGGGTGGATGCCATAGGCTTTCTTCACCTCGCCCGGATCGATCCCTTCTGCCCGGTACTGTTGTGGTATCACCCCGTTTGGGATGACGCGGCACTTCCAGTCGGGGATGTTGTATAAGTGTTCCACCTCGTTCTTCATGGTCGAAGAGACCGCAGTCACCTGCTTTGCAATGAGGCCGCCGTACCATTCCTTGCCGGAGATCTCCTTGAACTCCCACCAGTCCCCGAACTGGTTGCCGTTCCTGCCAAACTCGGTGGAATGGAACGTGAGGATGGTGTTCCGGTCCTTGAGCTGGTGGAGGGCCTGTACCGGGTGCCAGTCATGGAAATGGAGGAAGTCGAACTTGTGCCGGGCATCAAACGTTGTAAACTGCTCCACCATCTGGTTGCTCATGGTGTCGCAGTACTCGACGATGTTATTCCCTGCCGGCCGGCAGTAATGGTACTCCACGCCATTGAGGGTCTGGTCGGGGATGTTGCCCCGCGTGAAGAAGTGGACCTCATGGTTCTGCTTCACCAGCGTCTCGGCAAGGTTGGTGGCTGCGCTTGCAAGCCCGCCGACCCGTTCGGCATACATGGACTCCCAGCAGAAGAAGGCTACCTTATATGACTCCATAACAGTTCCCTCCGTTCCTTAACGGCTTTTGCAAGATCGTGGCGTTCGGTCAGCCCCCCGATGGACTCCGCAAGCTTCTGGTCCTCGAGAACCGTGGTGATCCAGTTCACAAAGTCCCCGCGGCCGACATGGTACTGGATCGAGTCCTTGGGAACTACGTGCAAAAGTTCCTCGAACTGGTCAAGGCTGTACGCGGTGTGGCCGATGAACCCGGCCGGGCCGGCGAAGTGGAACGCGTCCTCCGGCGCCAGTACCCGCAGGGTTCTTGCCGACCTCCGGTTCTTCATCACGCGGATGTTGCGCTCCTCCATATGCGCAAGCACCCGCATGTACGTCTTGAACGCATCATCGGCGTCATGGTGGCTGAAGTAGGCGTGGACTTCCCCGCACGTGCCGTACTTTGAGGCCATGTAGTAGAAGTGGTCGCTTGTCTGGAGATAACGCCACAGCGGCTTGTCCACCGCGTATGGCCGGGCATTCTGCACCGCGAAAAACGCGGTCTTCTGCCGGTCATTGCCCATCCATGCCGAGGTGTCCTTCTCGAGATCTGCCCACGATATGCTGTCGTGTACTTCGATATTCCCTGCCGGCGGGTGTGCTGCCACGACATCACTCGGGAGGACGCTTCTTACGCCCCGCGTCTCCAGTTCGCCGGGAAGTGCCCGCAGGAAATCGAAGATCCCGGTCTCTTTCCAGAAGTGTTCCCCGAAGGTCTCGTAGTCGAGGAAGACGTTGATGACATCGCCGGATGATCCGGCCACCCAGTCGGCATACGTATCGGCAGTCAGCGGGTAACGCTCCCACGAGCGGTTGGCAAAGCGGAAGGCGATGTCATCCGAGAGGGTGACATTGCGCAGGAGGACGGGAATGCCCCTGCATGCATAGAGGTGGTTGGGGCTCCTGCCGCCAAGGATGCGGTCAACTCCTTCGGTATAGATTCCGGCAAAATCCATCTCTTTGATGGTCTCTGCAATCTGGCTGTTGAACGTGAACTCGGTGTTCTCGAAGATGGTCGGGCGCACGCGGAAGCGGTCGTACATCAGGTTTGAGTGGAGCCGTACCTGCTCGCAGAACTCAGACTTGTCAGCAAAACAACTGGCAATGCTGTGGTA
>JBFYKS010000147.1:0-3873 GCA_041305785.1 Methanoregula sp.
CCTTTTGAAATCGATCAGCGATTTTGAAATTGCATTCACGATCAAAATCCCGATGAAAAAACGTTCCGGAAAAATCGCCAAACGATTTTGCTCCCAGAATCGATCCGCGATCTCCGGATCAAAATCGGATCGTGGTATCGCACTCAAAGTGTCCACCCGGTCCGGCACCCAAAAAAAGGTTCAATGCTTCATAAATTACCACCCTGAGCAGGTGTAACGCCCCCTGGTGAACATGTGATCCTCGTGCTGAACGTTGACGATAATGTGCCCGAGAGTGTGATGGAGGTGATCCGTGGGATGCCTGAAATCTTCACTGCGTCATTTGCGAAAAATTCTGGCGAGAAGATCGTATCCCTTTTTTATTGCTGTTGACGTTCCGGTCCCTGCACCAACGCCGTCCCCCCCTCCCTCGACAGCGATCAGTCTCTTCACCAGTATGATGCTGTGGGCATGGGATCTTGTGCTTGCCAACGTTGGTGTAATCATTGTTATCTGTGTTGCCGGGGGAGCACTGGTGCTGTATTATTGGAAGTCCCGCAGTCCGTTCTGACCCTCCGTTTTTCCGCCCGGGCATGCAGGGGAATTTTCATCTGGCTGCAGGGAAAACTGTGGAAAAAAACTGCAGCGTTTTTTCGAACATCCTCATTTTTATTAGTTCTTCCCTTGAGAACCTGTATCACGGGGTACCCGCAGGATCAGATAATGCGGGCCTTTCCCAAAAATACATGGCACAGGGGGTGATGGATTTGATACATCTGGTGACAACGGTTCCCGATTTTGTCAGTGGTGGAATGATTTTAAGCTGGTCCTTCCTCTGCTCCATAATCCAGTTTTTCTGCATCATTATCTGAACGCACTACGGATCCCGGAAGATAACTCCCGTCATCCTCCCCTTTCGCGCAGGTCATGCAATCCTGCCCGGACACCCGGGGTGCTTTCCTGCCTGTCAATCCTCGGAACGGGTGCCTGGAGTGGATGTAAAGACTGCGTGCCGGCCGGTTTTTGGCTGTTTGGGATGCCCAATCCCGGGTTACCGTACACTAATTTTTAATAGCACCAGAGACAGAAGTTATAGAGCATCAGACTTGCGAGGGCTCGTGGTCTAGTTGGCTATGACGTCGCCTTGACATGGCGGAGGTCCTGAGTTCGAATCTCAGCGGGCCCATTTCTTCTTCTTCTTTCATTTTGTGTCCGGACCGGCAGGTCCGGGCATCTGAATACTGCCCGCACACCCATTCAGGCCGTCAGATGATCTCTGGCACCGGGTGGACAGATTCCCCATCCAGAATCAAAAAAGAACCCAAAAAAACTCTTGCAAAACTGCCTGCTGATACCCGGTCTCCGTCCTGGTAAAAAACCGGATCAGAAGAACTTCTTCCGCCACATGAACAGCCCAAGGAGTACCGAGATCACTACTGAGAACATGAAGATGGTCTCGAAAGCAAGCGGTGCATTCGAGAGCGGAAGATCGTTCACGTTCATACCGTAGAAACTGGCAATCATCGTCGGTATGGCGATAATGATCGTGATGGATGCGAGGAACTTCATCACGATACTTAAGTTGTTGGAGATGATGGTGGCAAATGCCTGCGTCATACCGTTTAAGATGTGCAGGTAGATCTGCGACATCTCCATAGCCTGCTTGTTCTCGATGATGACGTCTTCCAAGAACTCGGCATCGTCATCGTACATCTTGAGCGGCTTGGTTCGTAAGATCCGCTCCAGCACCGCCTCGTTGCTCTTGAGCGAGGTTGAGAAGTAAATCAGGCTCTTTTCCAGTTCCATCATCTGGAAGAGCTCCTCGTTCTTCATTGACCGGTGCAGTTCCACCTCGATCCGGGAGATCGACTTCTCGATCTGGCGCAGGTGGTTTAAGTATGCCGAGGCATTCCGGTGGAAGATCTGGAAGATGAAACGGGTCTTTTTTGCCGTATGGAAGTGCCGCACCTTTCCCGCGATAAAATCATCCAGGATGGGCGACATCCGGTTGCAGACCGTCACCACGATGGAGCTTGTGATGATGATACCCAGCGGGAGGGTGGTGAGGGTGCGGATACCCTCGTATTCGGTGACAATCGGGACATCGAGCACGATGAGGACTACATCGTCCTCAACATCGAGACGCGGGCGTTCCTCCTCATCGAGTGCCGCTTTCAAAAAATCCAGCGGGAGTTTGTGGTGCTCTGCCACGTGGGCCAGTTCCGCTTCATTGGGATAGGAAAGGCGAATCCAGCAGTGTTCCCCTGCGGTATCTACCAGTTCGGTGACCAGCGGTTCGACGTCCTTTTTGGTTTTATAGATCTGCATCATGGTCCCGTTCCTCCCAAGGGGACCGGCACAGGGGCCAGTATATCCTCAAGCTAATGAGCGCTTATATCCCATATAAGAGTGTGTTTTTTTTCGGTACGCCGGGCTGAACTGCAACCGGGTGGTTCCTGGGCGTCAGGCACGGGAAAGAGGGGAAGGGCCCCTCCCATTTGTCCTGCTGTTTTTTTTTCGTTTCAGCAGACGTAGTTGCCGGAACAGGCGTCGGCAATTTCGGAGGATGTCAGACCGCGGTCATAGATCGAGATGCCCGCCATGTCGCCGTCGAAATAGAACCGGTTTGCCGGGGTATCCGAGTTCTGCATGCCGACAAGGAAGTTGTTGGAGTTCACGCCAAGGTTGACGCTGACCGGTGCGATGGTTGTCGTGTCGGTCGGGTAGTTGCTCTGGTAGTAATTGATCGGCTGCTGCACGCAGTTGGTATAGAGGGACAGCTGCCCGTTGGTAATCGTGACCGTGACCTGCGTCCACTCTGAGGCCTGGATGGGCATCGAAGAGGTCATCACGTGGTAGTGCCGTCCCGTGGCCGGGTCGGTCCACTCAAAGTAGATCCTGTTGCCGATCTGGACGAGCTGGTAGTTGTCGGTCTCGACACCGCCCGAGATCTGGCCTTTGCCCATAATGGTGTACCAGTTGGTCGTGTCCGAGGTGCTTGAAGACGCCCGGATGGGCTTGATCCAGACCGAGAGGGCAAGGTTGTTGCCCGTGAACGAGAGCGAGGGGTCGTTCGGGATGGAGACCGACGTGCTCCGGTTGAAGGTGGAGCATGGCATGTTGCCGGGGCTGTCGCTGCACGCGGTCATCGGGCCGTTCACGGTCTGGGTGAGCGCCGAGCAGTCGCTCCGGTAAAAGGTCTCGCTTGAAGAGCCGACAAAGCCGCAGGCTGAAGGCAGGGATACCCTGCCATGGTCAATTTTGACTTTGTACGAATCGATCAGCAGCGGGAGATCCGTATCGATCATCTGCAGGGTCCAGCACCCGACCACGAGCGGGCGGTAGGTGCCCGTTGGCATTGTGTCAGATACGAGATAGTCGCACTGGGTTGCCGATGCTGACACTTTCGGGTAGATGAAGAGTGTCTTGCCATAGGGGTTACCCGATATGGCGGTCATGTTCGGGTACAGGATCTGCCCTTCGGGGCTGATCAGTTTCAGGGTTACGTTTGAGCCGGCCGCGGCATTGCTCTGGCCGGCATAATGGAACGGGTCACCGGCCTTTGGCAGGTAGGTCATGATCTGGGGTTTGCCGGCAAGCGGTACCTCGATTGCTGCCGCAGTGCCCGCCACATAGGTCGACTTCTTGAACGAATCGGGATTGATGGAGCCAAAGATGGCAATGTAGGTGATAGCAGCAAGCGCTACCACGAGAATCACGATCAGGATCCCGGCCCCAATCTCGGATAATGCATCAGGGTGCCTCACGTATTCACGCATAATAATCTCCATTCTATTGAGGCACCGGGCCATCAACAGGACAATTTATATAATCTCCTTTGCTCTCTTTCCACTTATACTATTTGATGTATACGCAGGTTTCATTATCCTGATA
>JBFYKS010000148.1:0-9398 GCA_041305785.1 Methanoregula sp.
GAAAGTCGAGTGCGCCCTGACCTACGGGGATATTCCGGTAGGCCGGAGTATCGGCCCGAAGCTGGAAATTATCGAAGCGCTGCGGGTGCTTGAAGGAGGGACCGAGCCGAACTCCTTCATCCAGAAGAGTCTTTCAATTGCGGGAATCTCCCTTGAAATGGCGGGAAAAGCTCCAAGGGGAAGTGGTGTTGCAGTAGCCCAGGAACTTCTTTCCAGCGGAAAGGCTCTCGAAAAGTTACGCCAGATTATCGAGATCCAGGGGGGGGATCCCACGGTTAAATCGTCAGACATTGTACCCGGTGAACACCAGTTCGTGGTGAAATCCCCGTCATCAGGATATGTCATTGAGATGAACAACCGGTCCCTGATCACGCTTGCCCGGACCGCCGGAGCTCCCCATGATCGCGGGGCAGGAATCCTTCTCCATTCCAAAAAAGGCAATCTCGTCAAGACCGGCGATCCCCTCTTCACCATCTTCGCGGACCGCAACTGGCGGCTCCAGAGTGCCGTTGAAGAAGGCCGCAGGCTGATGCCGGTCATTGTTGAGGGGATGCTCCTGGACCGGGTCCCCCCGATTACCGAGATATAGACCGATGTGCTGATATATAGGCAGGTGGCGAATATTTATCATGAATGCACCTCGCTATCGCCTCCTTTTTGTGCTGCTCTGTGTATTCCTGCTCTGTAGCACTGTGCAGGGGACCAACCTGCTCATTACCGTTCGGGATAGTTCTGACAACACTACCATTCCCCAGGCAACCGTCTTTGTGAATGGGGCAAATTTTGCCATCACAAATAACAATGGCCAGGCAACCCTCACCCATGCAGGTACTGAAGATCAGATCATCCGTGTCGCTATGTCCGGGTATGACAACTGGGAACAGACCGTGGCAAAAAATGTCACAGATCTTTATGCAAACCTGACCCGGAAAACCTTAACCCTGAAAGTGAAACTGGTCGATTCTGATACGCTGGAGCCGGTCTCCCTTGCAAAGGTGAACATCTCTGCGGTCAATATCACGGAAGGACAATTCACCGATGCTGCCGGGACCGCAACATTCTCCGTGAAAGCGAATTACTATTATACGATCGACATCGCAGCAACGAATTACCAGCCCCAGTCAACCATGGTGAATATCGGCACGGAAAACAAAGATGTCACCTACCAGCTGCTCTCGAGCCAGCGTTTCTCCGTGATAGTCAAAGACAAGGACACCCAGCTGCCGGTTTCAGGTGCAGTCGTGAAAATCGATGGAACGCAAGCCGGTACAACCGATTCGCGGGGAATCCTGAGCACCCCCATCAGCCGGGGTAAAACCTACGTTTTTGAGATCTCCGCGCCCGGCTACGGGGTGGTATCTGAATCGAAGGCAATCACCGATGCCGATGCGATCTATACCGTTGAGGTTTCCAAAGCCGCAATCGGCGCATTTGTCTATGTGTTTGACGAGAGGAAAGCCCCACTTAATGGTGCGGATGTCTATTTCAACGGGTCGCTGACCGGCACTACCAATGAATACGGCCGGAGCAACTTCCCGTCACTGGTCTCCGGGGTGTATCTGGTGGAGGTCAGGAAGAGCGGCTTTGTTCCGGCCAGCCGGACCATCGTCGTGTCGGGTCAGCCCGAAGATCACACGTTTGACCTGCCATTTGAGAATGCTGCGCTCTCGGTTTTCGTGCAGGACCGGGACCAGAAGAACGTCCCGAATGCAACGGTTCTTATTAATGGTGATACTAAGGGGATCACTGATGACCGGGGTCAGCTGGTAACCCGGGTGAAATTCAACACCCCGCTGAATATCACGGTGTCAAAAGGAGGATATGCGCCGGCAACCGTTACTGAAGAGGTTGTTCAGGGTAATGCAACGGCATCGGTAAATGTGATCCTTGACAAGAACCTTGATCTGGGTCTTTTTACGATCATTGGCGCCGGGATAGTCATCCTCATCCTCATCTTTGTTGCAATCCGGAAGATCGGCGGCAGGAAACACCGGCATGTCCTGCGAAGGGATGAGATTTAAAATCAACAAACAATTTTTTTAGTATTTGACAAATCGGGGTAGTGTAACATAATTTGAAAAATCTACCCATTCAGGTCTACTTCATAATGAAAATTAGAGTTTTCCATTTTGCTTGACTCTCTCACGAATAACAATTTTTAATTTAAAAAAAAACAGCAGCGGACCCAGCGGGAATCGAACCCGCGTCCTTGGGTTCGAAGCCCAAGAGGATATCCTCTACCCCATGGATCCTTCTCAACTTCTTTAATATCAAAAGATATTAAGTATTCTCTACCGACAAACTACACTAATGATCTTATCCGCATCAGAGTTTGCCCGCCGTCTCGATCCAAAAGCGGGGACCGGCAGACTCGTCATCACCCCGTTTCATAAAGAATGCCAGCAGCCGGCATCGTACGATCTGCGGGCAGCCTCCGATATGCTGCTGCCGCGAGGGGTCTGCACCCTCGTCCCGACCACAGAATGGGTGGAACTCCCAACGGACCTTGCCGGAACACTCATGTGCCGGTCATCATTCGGGCGTCGCGGGGTACTGCTGGGTGCGGGGTACGTGGATCCCGGCTTCAGGGGACAACTTACCCTGTGTCTCACCAATATGGGGAATGAAGAAATCCGGATCCTTAAAGACGACCGGATTGTCCAGATGATCCTTCACGAGGTGCGGGAAGGAAACCACGGGTATGCGGGACGGTACCAGGACAGCCACGGTGCCGTGGAGGCAAAGTAACGATGATTCGGACGGAACGCAAATATATCGAAATACTGCGGATCCTCCGGGAACACCGGGATCCCATGGGTGCAAAACGCCTCTCCGAACTGATGGCCGAACGGGGTTTTGTCTTAAGCGATCGCGCGGTACAGTACTACCTCAGTTACCTTGATACCATGGGGTTCACCGAGAAGATCGGTAACCAGGGCCGTATCCTTACACCCACCGGCATGGCCGAGACAGACAATGCCCTTGTTGACGATCGGATCGGCTTTGTCATCTCAAAACTCGAACGCCTTGCGTACCGGAGTACCTTCGATCCTGCCACCAGCACCGGTGACGTTGCCTACAACCTCTCCATGGTACCCGAAGAGGCTTTTGAGAGGGCAAAGGCGGTTTTTGATGACGTCGTGCGGGTGGGATGTGGCTTTTTCAACTCCTATAAGATAATCGAACGCGATCCCCGGATCCCTTCCGGCTATACCGGATTCATCACCCTCTGCAGCATCACCATGGACGGCGTATTCCAGCGAAACGGGATTCCGGTGAAGATGGCTTTCGGAGGACGGCTGGAGATCGAGAACGGAAAGCCGCTGCAGTTCCGGGATCTCATCGGGTACCGGGGAACCACCATCGATCCTCTTGAGTTGTTCATCTCTTCCGGCCTGACCTCGATTTCGAGTTACACCCGCTCAAGGACCGGCATTGCGCTGGCAAATGTCCGGGAAGTGCCCGCATCAGCCCAACAGCAGGTGGAAGATACGATCAGGCTCATGAACGCCTGCGGTTTTATCTTCCCGGTCACCATGGGCAGCCAGGTATTCAACCTGCCCCCGAACCCCAATCGTCTCTCCATTGTGGCATTCAGCGGGCTCAATTATATCGGAAACTGTGTTGAAAACGGAATCGAGGTAAAAACTGAGATCGGGGCCGGGAACATCCCGTTTTCAAAAGTGCTGGGTGAAAACTGATCAGATCCAGGAAATATCATCCGGCTTTTTACCCTTCTTTTCAGGTTTTTTTCCTTTATGATCCGGAGGAGCTTCGCCATCCCCTTCTTCATGAACAGCCTTTATCTTATGGCCTGATCCGGTATGGGCTTTGGGTTTCAGGCTGGTATGGATGAGGGGTGTATCCTTTGCCGGAGCAATCTTTGGTTTCTGCACCTCGCGGCCTTCAAATACCCGATCTTTTGCCCGCACTGTCGTATCCCTGATGACAAGGGTCAGATCGCTCTCTTCCTCTTCCTCTCTATCATATTCTTCGGGAACTGGTTGCGGCACATAGCTCTCTTCAACAGGGACCGGTTCCCTGTTCTGGGTTGTATCAACCGGTGGTTCCGCTTTACGGGAGATCAGTTTCCGCTTTGTGATGATCACCGTCTTCTGTTCCGGTTCCCTTGTTTCATCAGGTATTGCTTCCGGTGTGCGATCCGGTGGGAAATCCTCAAGAGGAGTGGCAGGTCTGGAATGAATCTCATGTCTCCTCTTTACCGGTTCCCGATGAACTAATGCCGGCGGATGTGACTCTTCAACAACCCCCTCGTACGGAGTAATTCCCCGTCCGGCCATCGCCTTGAGGCGCTGTTTTTGCAGTTCCCGCTCGATTATCTGCCGGGCGGCATCCCTGCTTCCTGCTGATGCAAGGCTTGCGCGGGATGCAGTGGTGCCCGCATCCGTTCCGGTCTTATGAGCCTGTGCTGATGTAACCGGCTTGACCGCTCCCGGATGAACATGCGATTTGGATGTTTGAACCGGGGTGTGGGATGGAAGATCCCTCTCCCTGGTGACGACAACCCGGTGCCGTGAACTCCTGGGTGACCCGTCTTTTTCGGGCAGCGTACCTGCGTCGGGAACCGGGCTGGTGGGAACCTCGGTAATGGTGGGAAATTTCCTCTTGACTGGCATTTCCGCCCGAACCGGTTCTGCAACCTCGCGTTCCTGTGCCCTGAACGGTATGGCATCCTCGTTGCGGGAGACCCCCTCGCCCTCTTTTTTCATTGCTGCCGGGAGGATGATCATCTCATCGCGTATTGTCCCGTGACCTGATGGCAGCGAAATGGCAGTGGCCGGTCCGGTTGAACCATCTTCTGAGGTACTTTCGCGCCGCTTTGACCATGACGAATGCTGGGCGCGGATCTCCCGGAGTTCGCCGAGCCGGGGAATGTTTTCGAGACCAGAGAGCATGATGATGATCGCAACGTTCTTGGTGTTCACGACCGGGTAATCCCCTGAACGGGTTTCAAGGCCGGCAATGGACCGGTCGATCCATTTCCTGACCGTCATGAATCCCTTCATGGAGAGTTCCTGCGAAGGCCCGGCAATAAGGACGAGTGCCTTATGGGCACTGGTCATATCGCAGGGGGTGGAGATCTCGTGATAGATTGCCTGTTTTGCAAGGTCTACAATGCGGGAGGCTTTTTTCTTGTTCTCTTCGTCAAAAACCCCCTGTGGCCGGAACTGGGAGAGGAAGGCGAGCGGGTTGCTGGGCAGAGAATCGACAGCATATCCGATGGTGATAAACCCCATCCCTTTCATGGTGTTGAGCACCTCGCCGGAATCCAAGACAACCTCGGCAAGATCGATCCCCCCGTCAGCCTTGAACTCCCCGGCCCGGAGGATCAGGCTGATCCTTCGGACAATGCCCTCGTTGAGGAGCTGGTAGGTAGCAAGTTCCGGTGACAGTTCCGGCTCGTCCTTTGCAAGACCCAGCCGGTGGGCAAAACTTTTTTCCTTTTTTGCCATCGTTTTCTTCCGTGCACGGGTCTTCTTATACCACGTCTCGTTATCGAACAGGATCATCCCGTCGAGAAGGGGCGAGAGGATATCGATATCATCGGCAGCCTTTGCTGACCGCTTCTCCCCTTCGGCCAGGCAGGGCAGCGTGACCAGCCCGAATATCGGTTCCACGATAGAAGAGCGCAGGCCGGTTATAACGTGGGGGGCGATATCGGTCATTCCTCCCCCAAGCCCGAGGCAGATGAATATCGCGTCCGTTTCCCCGCTCTCAAGATTGTGGACGTGGGAAATGATGTCGGCGATGTCGATCGTTACGGTACCTTCAGAGCCGGAGTCATGGTCAGATATCTCCGGATCTATTGCCGGAAAATATAACCGTGAACTTTCCGGCAGGGCGGTGAGCTGTTGCAACGTACTCTCATCGACATCGACAGCAAGCCCCTGGATGCACGCCACTTTACTGCTTTTACGATCCGTTGAGTAGAGACTATCAACGATCCTGCATCCAGCTCCGCCCAGTCCGATTGCTACGATTCGCATTTTTTAATTCCTGTTAACCAAGTACGACCATGGGGGTCTCCTGAATCTGTGTGAGTATGTGTACACAGTCGTAGTTCAATATCTTATAGGATAATCGTTTCCGAAGAAAAATAGTCTTTCTGTGACTTCCGCACGGCTCAATAGATAAAACAACCCTTCAGAAATCAATCCCTCCAATTGCCCTGCCCCTCTTCCGGAACAGGTTACTTCGCATAGGATCCTGAACAGATCCCTCCCCTTAAAAAATAGTAATCTCGATCTGACCCCCCATCATTTTTTTTATAAAGAGGGAAACGGCTCTGGAGAAAACAGGGTAAGAGATGATCGCACCCATTGCGGCCCGCACTCGCAAGGCAATCCTGACCAATCCTCAACTGCTTTACCCTTATAGGGGATTGGACAGGTCGAAGTTTTTGGAGATTATTTACGAATAGGAATGATTCCATGAGAACATCGTTTGCGATCGTATCCCGGTTTTTCTGTAAGAAATCGATCAGCGATTTTCATTTCGCAATCGGATCGCGATTGAAAACCGGTTTTTTAACCGCGATTACAGGTGGAGCGTAAATCGGGCACCGATTTTTTTATGAAAATCGATCAGCGATTTCGATCTCAAAATCGATAAGCATTTTTCATTTCGCGATCGGATCCCGAATTTGAAATTGCAATCGCGATCATGATCGCGATCAAAAATCAATCCGGATAAACCCCGATCCGATTTTGTCAGGAAAACCGGATCCTGGTTCGTATGGGAAAGATCGATCCATGAATGGATTTCCCGGAGCCGAAATAACCAACCGCCCCCAAAAGGCGTCCTGAATTGAGCCAGCCTCCTGCGTTCTTTTTGGCTTAAACCCCATAATCTCGATTATTTCGAAAGAAAAACCAAAAACCAGTCCATTTTGGATGAGTTCTCTTCCGGTTGCCAGCACAAAATCATAATTTATTTAAACGCGTGTACGGTAATACACAATGAGGTGAACAAGACCTTGACATATGGAATTGAATTCGTACCAGGAAATGTCAACGTAAAGCAAGTTGTTAACTTCTGTAAACTTGCTGAGTCCAAAGACATTGATTTTGCATGGATCACCAACCACTACAACAACCGTCACTGCTACCCCACCCTTGCCGCCATCGCGCAGGCAACGACGAGCCTCAAGATGGGCCCGGGTATCATGAACGCCTTCACCGACACTCCGGCTGCAATGGCATCCTTTGCCTGCACCCTCAACGAGATCTCTGACGGCCGTGCCGTTCTCGGTATTGGACCGGGCGACCTCTCGACCCTCCCCAAGCTGGCCATCAACCCGGAAAAACCGGTCGGCCGCCTCGAGGAAGCAGTCGTGCAGATCCGCAAGCTCTGTGCCGGCGAGGAAGTCAAGAAGTCAGGAATGCAGTTCTTCGACTACGACGGTGCAAAGCTGACCGGTGTCACCCTGCCCGGAAAGAAGGGTATCCCGATGTACATCGGTGCACAGGGCCCCAAGGTCCTTGAGCTCGCCGGAAGAATCGGTGACGGTGCATTGATCAACGCATCCAACCCCAAGGACTTCGCGGTTGCAATCCCGATCATCAAGGCAGCCTGCGACAAGGTTGGCAAGAAGAACTTTGACATCGGTGCATACACCGCAATGTCGATCGACCAGAGCGAGAAGAAGGCACGCAATGCAGCAAAGATCGTTGCCGCATTCATCGCAGCCGGCTCACCCGAACCCCTGCTCACCCGCCACGGACTCGACCTTGGCAATGTAGCCAAGATCAAGGCAGCACTCGGAAAGTTCGACTTCAAGAGTGTTGGCGAACTCGTTGGTGACAAGGAGATCGATGCATTCACCATTGCAGGAACCCCTGACATGGTCAAGCAGAAGTGTGAAGACTTAACCAAGGCCGGTGTGACCCAGATCATCTTCGGCTCCCCGCTTGGTCCGGACATGACCAACTCAATCCGCCTCCTCGGCAAGTACGTCGTATAAGTGCGGAAAAACTATACCTGCGGGGATGACCTGGAAACGGGTAATCCCCGTCAGATATTTTTTAAGAAAAGCTCTTTTTACCCCCCCTGGCGATCACGGGCGGGAAACCCCTGCCATGGGCAAACGACTATTTTCCCCGGCAGGATAATAGTAGTATGAAGAGCAATGTTTTCGGTCACCGAAGTTACAACGCCCCGCGGCATCCTCCAGTACCGTGAGGAAGACCTGACCGGGCTTCGGTGCCGGATCAGCCCGGATCGTCTCCTTCGGCGTATTGACCAGACCCTGCATATCCCCCTGACGCCGGACGGGTGCCCGTTCTGCCGTGATGCCATCTTTGAGATTACACCCACGTTTTCCGATGGAAGCCGGATCCTGGTCGGGGAGAGTGTCACGTTTCCAAACCTCTACCCGTTTGGGGAAGATCACATTGTAACGGTTATCACCAAAGATCATTTTATCGAGACCTTCAGCCGCCAGCAGATCGTCGATGCCCTTCACGGGCAGACAGAAGCCCTCAGAAATGCGAGGGGGTATCCGAGTATCAACTGGAATTTTCTTCCCTCTGCCGGTGCAAGCCTCCTCCATCCCCATATGCAGGGAATGGTCGGGTCGCGCCCTTCTTGGATCGTTGAACAGTATCTCACCGCCTGCCAGACATACCGCTCGAACCAGAAGAAGAACTACTGGGATGTGGTACGACAGGAGGAGCGGGTATCCGACCGGTATCTCTTTGGTGATGAGATCCTCTGGTCCGCCCACGCGGTTCCGATCGGTGAGCGCGAAGTGCGCGGAATCCTTCCTATTGCATCAATCGATGAGTTTGAATGTTATATCGATCTTCTGGCCCGGGGGATTTTGGAAGTGCTCGCACTCTACCGCAGGCTCGGGACGCACGCGTTCAACCTGTCGCTGTTCTTTGATGCAGCCGGTGAGGATCACGGCTTTTGTGCGTTCTGCTCGCTGATCTCCCGTATCAATCCCAACCCGTCGTCAATGAGCGACTCGGCGTTCATGGAGCGGATGCATTTCGAACCGGTTATCCTGACTCTGCCGGAAGATCTGGGAAGATATTACAGAAAAGAAAAAGAATAAAAAAAATTTACTCGAATTTTGCAACGAGTTTGGTCTTCCTAACGAGTGAGCCATCCTTCTTGTGGGCCTGGCGCAGGATGCAGTCTCCTGCCTTCTCGAGCTCGCGTGCCTCGTCGCAGAGTGCTGCTGCGACTCTCATCATCTCGTGAGCGCTTGTAACGATCGGGATGTACTTCTCCCATTCCTTGGTCATGAAGCAGCCCTTGACGTTCTGGCCTGCAACTGCCATGGCGATCTCGTGGGCAGCGCGAGCCTTTGCAAGTGCGAAGGGGTTGGTGAACTCGCCGTCGACCGCCCTGTCGGTGGTCATGATGATCTT
>JBFYKS010000149.1:0-9799 GCA_041305785.1 Methanoregula sp.
GTGCTCCTTGATTATGAGGTTGTGCGGCGGGAGTTATTATGGATAGGGGAAAGACCGGCAGAAATTGCTGCTTCACGAAGGAAAAGCAGTCATCTCCCCCCATATCTCCGACGGAGATCGCGTTGCAAGGCCATAGAGGCCCCCGGCTTTGCGGAAAATCCGGAAAACCTGCCGGGACACAGGCCATTTTTCCGCACCCGGGAAACGCCGCTAAATAGGCCGATAGATTCCCGATTAAAACGGTTATTTTCCAAAAATACCAATTATTTAGAGGAATTTTGTCGGGTGTCAACACCGTTTCCACTGGAACCGTTCCGGCCCAGGTCCGGCCGGATGGCTCTCCGTCGGAGAATGGATCACAAAAAAGGGCATGTCCCGAAAGGGGCCCGGGAACAGAGGTTAACGTCGGAGAGGGAGGGGAAGTCACCGGGCATACGGGTTCGTGTAGTTATCCGGCTCCGACCACCCGATCTCGCTGACACCAAAATCGTGGACGATCAGCCGGCGCCAGGCCCGCTCGGCCCGGGTGCGGAGCCAGAGCTCGCGGAGCATGAACGGAGGGAACGGCAGCCCGCGGAGATCGCGGATTTCGTCCGGGAAAAGATCTTCGTAAAAGGAGTCCGGGTCGATCCGGTACCGCGTCTGCCGGACTTTCACGAGCCGGACGGATTCGCGCTTGAAGATCTCAAAATCGAACGCAAGGTCTGGGTGCGGGTTGCAAGTCCAGCGGTAGCCCATCCGCTCCGCAAACCGTTTTGCCTCCGCGATTATTCCGTCCTGTTTCCGTCCGCGGGTCATGGTACGAAGACCCCGCAGGTTTTTCCCCAAAGACACATGCAGGATCCGGAATAATCCGGATTCGGTTGAATGGTTTGTGGTCGCGAAAGCCACGGTATGTGGAGACGCAACAAAATAAAAAAAAATGAGTCGGTTTTCAGAGTTTTGTGCCGGTCCATGTCGGGGCAACGGTCGTATCCACCGCATCGCCCGGCCAAGATGTTGTTTTCATCCCGTGCGGGGGTTCCTGTTCAGGAAACGCAATTCGCCCGGCTGCCCTCTTCCACCCATCAGTTCCCAAACACCGCTGTCAGACTATGGTTGGCCTGCACATTGGTCAGGGTGTAGGTCAGCGTCTGGCCAACTGCCCCCGGCCCGCCAACCTGCAACCCGTCGAGCGAGATCGAGATCACCCTCTTGGTATTCCCCGGGGTCAGGGTAAAGGTCTGGCTTGCACCGGCAGCAACGGTCACAGATCCCCCGGACGTGCCCAGCGGGGTGATCGTCCCGACCCCTGTACCGGGCGGCGTCCAGAAAACCGTCACCGTATAGGACGCGGGAGGTGTGGTCGCCGTGGCCGTTGGTGTTGGCGTGCCGGTTGGAGAGGTCGTTGCCGTTGGTGCGGGGGTCGCGGTTGTGACTCCCGTCAGCACCGGCCCTTCCACCACCGTCTCCTGCGCGATCAGGACCCCGGAATTGACGTCCACGAGCCGGACGGTCACGCGCCCGGGCGGGAGGGTCACAACAGAGCCCCCGGCCGGGGGATGATCAACAGCATAGAACCCCGTGCCGGTATAGAACAGGTAGACCATGTCACCCGGTTTGAAGACCTCGAGCCCGGCAACCGGGACTGCTCTAAAGTTGCCCGCAGACGTATCCACGTAAAAGGCGGCCTTGTAGTTTGCTAAGGGGGTTGTATTGAAATAGAGCGGGTCGCCGCCGCGGCTGAACGCGCTGATGACGGTCTTCCCGTCAACGTCCGCAACCGCGAACCGGGGCACCACGTATGCCGTCTTCTCGGAAGGTATGGCAAAACCGAACGCCATAAGCCCGACCAGCCCCGCGGTAATAACAACAAGAGCGAGGAGCAGGGTCTGATCGAATACCTCACTTATCCCCGAATCGTCTTCCACTTACCGACTCCTTATCCTCTCTTGAGCATGCGTCAATGAAAAGGGTATCGCTGAGGAGATCATTCGGGCAGGGTGACAAACATCTGCCGCCATACCCGTTTCCCCACAACCCGGGTCCGGTGCCCCTGACCGGTCAGGTCCTCGGCAAGCAACACATCACCCTTCCGGAACACCCGTTTTTCCCCGCTCCCGACCTCGATCTCAGCCTCACCTTCGAGCATGACCACGTACTCCCGGCAGACCACGTTGTGCCACCCGTACGTCCAGCCGGGCGGGATCTCGCGGAAGAAGAACGCCTTTGCCGGTTCGGGCAGCGTGAAAAGGCCAAAATCCTCACGGCTCTCGAACGGAACCTCCATATCCTCGAAATGCGACTGGTTGTCGGTTCCGGAATACAGGCGCGTGATCTTCATGACAGTCCCTGATTCGATTATGTGCAGCATCGGCAGAAAAACTCATCCCTCATTCAGGCCGGAAGCGGGGCAGTACCGGGTACCGCGATGACATAGACCCGGTCCCGCATATTCTCCGGGAAGTAATGGGCATCGAACCACATGGCATCGAACCTGCCGTAGTTGAAGTACGTGATCCCGTCCACCCGGTCATCATGGCAGTCCACGGAGTCGGCAAAGATGACAATGTCGTCCCAGGGGGTCTCCGTACCCCGGTCATCGTACCCGACAACCACAACCCAGTGACCCCCCCAGTCGATCCATTCCACTATCGTGGGGATCCCATTCTTCAGGTTCTCGCGCAGCATTGCCCGGCTCCCGCCCGTCTTCCACGTTGCGTTCATTCCCTGCCGGGCAAGCCACGAAGCCAGCTGCTCCGGGTTCACGCCGGTCTTCTCGGAGATCCCGGGATTTATCCCGTGCGCGACCCGGACCTCTTCGGCATCGGTGTTGGGGACCGGCATCCCGTAATACGACATCACGGTCATTGCAGCGACTGCCCCGCAGCTGTAGTTGGTCACCTGCTGCCGGTAGCTTTTCAGCGGGAGGACCGTGAGGTGATCACTGGATTGCAGGGAGTCAAAATCAATACCGGCAGAGTAGCGGGGAGGGGGAAGGGGGGTATCAGGGCCATCCTGCACCGTTCCCGGGGGGGCGGCATGCATGGCTGCGGCGGTAAGGACCGGGCTCGTCAGGACCATTGCTGCAGAAAGGATGAGGATCGCACCGAAGATGGCAGCGATGAAGAGAAGATGCAGGGGGCGCATACGAAGATTCCGGTATTAGTTCTGGAACCATGAGCAGATGAACCCTGTCGCTGACCGGAGCGGAACAATCTGCCGGGTATTATATGGCATGGTTACTTCATGTCGTACGTCCAATAAGTATATAGAATGCCGGTCACTGTTACCCTCATCAGGCAGCAACAGACCGGGTATTCATCCAATGAGGTAACCTAAGATGGAAGCTATATCCTTTAAAACCCCCGAGGTCTTCGTGCCCGACCCCATCCATATTCATATTCTCCAGGCAGTCAGCGAGAAGCAGGGCTGCCATATCGGCCACGTAGTCCAGCAGCTCCTCCCGGACCACGGAGAGAGCGGCATACGCTCTGCAATCCGGGTCATGCTCTCCAACCGCACCCTTGATGGGGGCAGGTCATCGAGCGAGATCGTTCTCCGGCTCACATCCAAGGGCCGTATCCTGCTCCAGAAGGCAGCAGCGAACTAACGAAATTCTTCTTTTTCTTTTCAAGGGAGGGCATGTTCCTTTCCGGTGATCAGTACCCGGTGAGTGCCAGCCAGATGAGCCCGAGCAGGACCAGAACGATGATGGCAGCCATGATCTTCAGGTAGGGGATCTCCGTTGCCGTCTTCTTCGCATCCCTGAACCGGGGTTCCGTTGCGATCCCTCCGGTCGGGCTCGCTCCGCCACCACGGGTGTAACCTGCCCCAACCGCAGGACGGGGTTTGGCATTCCAGCTGCTGATACCCGTGCAGTCATGGTTGGGCGGGAGCCGGCAGGCAGCACAGAACTTCCCCCCGCAGTGCTGGCAGGTGAAGGGAAGCGTGCACTCACTGCCGCAGTGGTCGCAGCGTGTCATTACTCCTCATTCGGAGGCCCGGGTTTTAAGGATTCTGCTCGTTTCTCTGGTGTGCCGAACGCTTATCTCCCGTAACGCCGGACATTAATGGCATGGGGCAGTACCTGCGGGGGGACGTCCTCCTTGCACCCGTGGCGCTGGATGACCGGGCGGGTCCCAAGATCCGTCCGGTCGTGGTCATCACTACCCGGAGTGACGGCACAATCCACGTCTGCCCGGTCAGCAGCAAAGCGCCGGCCGGTGCACCCGGCCTGCCGATAACCATCAACGATTTTGCATCCGGGGGCCTTGACCTCTTTTCCGAGAGTTACGTGATGACCTCCCGCGTTATCACGCTCCGGAGCGGGCAGGTGACCGGCAAGAAAGGCCGGCTCCTGCCCGAATCGCTTGCCGAGATTGCCGGCCGGGTGCCGGCCGGTCCCCTGCACGGCATGCAGAAGACCCGGAAAACGCCCGGTCGGTCCACCCGCAGGGAAAATTCTCGTGACTGACCGCTGGGGAAAAATTCTGCAGATGCTGCCTCTTCATCCCGGTCAGGCCCGGTCTTTTGTTCCGGTCATCACGCAGAATCCTTTCGACCTCCGGCTGACTGCGACTGCCGCAAATCCCGCGTCCTCAAGGAGCCGGGCAATCTCATCCGCGGACCAGTACCGGGCATACCGGAGGAACCGGCCTTTCGTCTTCTCGTTCCGGTAATGTTTCTCGATCTCACCGCCCCGCTCGATAAAACCAACGGCAAGAGACCCATCGGGTACGAGGACGAGGGCAGCCTCACGGAAAAGTGCACCCACATCACCGGCAAAACAGATGACGGTCATCATCAGGACGTAATTTACGGAACCTGCACGATACGGCAGGTGCTCTCCTTCGCCCAGCACAACTTCAGTGCCCCGGCTTTTGGCGATCTTCAAAAGAGTGCGGGACGGGTCGATACCATGCCGGATGCCGAGCGGTCCCGCGAAGCGTCCGGATCCAACGCCCACTTCAAGACCGCAGCCGGAATGCGGCACTGCGCCCCTGAGCAATTGGACCTGTGTTTCATACACCGCCGCATTCTCATCGAACCACCGGTCATAATCACCGGCAAGATCCTCAAAAACGCGGCGTGACGGGATCATCTGCTCTTACCGTCGGAAGGGCCACTTCGGACCCTCATCTTTTCCCGGATTGATTCCTCGATGCCTTTCAGTTTCCGGATCCCGCCCTCGCCCTCGCGCTCGTAAAACAGCAGGAGGTGAAAGTAGTCCGCGACAAGGTCCTGGAACTCTTTTTTGTACCGCACCTCGACATTGCAATCCCCGACAAAACCCTTGATGGAGATGAAGTGCTCTTTCTCAAACGAGAAGTAGGGTTTTTTCAGCTGCTCGAGGGACCGGACCGTCCCGAACTTCTCCAGAAATCGCAGGAATTCCCCGGTCAGGGGCTCGTCGAGCACGTACTCCTTCATGAGCGAGCCGTCAACACAGACTTTTGTCTGGATGGACTTGACGATCCGCACTCTCTGCCACCTCCCGGATTGCTGCTGCTGCCGTCCCGATCTCTTCTGGTGTGGTAAAATACGAGAAACTCGCCCGGACACAGCCTTTCCCGCCATCGATTTGCTTGTGGACGAGCGGGGCGCAGTGGAGGCCGGTCCTCATGATGATGTTGTACGCCCGGGCAAGGATGAACCCCACCTCCTGGTTGTCGATGCCGGCGATGTCGAACGCAACCACCGGAAGATCAGGTTTCTCGTTATAGAGGGTGATGCCCTTTATGCGTTTCAGTTCCCGAGTGAACCGGCCCGTGAGGTCGGTTCCGGTGCGCTCAATCTCTTGGATCCCCACGGTATTGATGAACCCGATTCCGGCAAAAATCGATGCAATGCCGGGGTAGTTGTGGGTCCCGCACTCGAACCGCTCGGGCATGTTTTTGGGCTGGGTGAGGGTCCGGGAATCCGAACCCGTGCCGCCCTGCCGGGTCACGGCAACGGCATCCGGATCGCGGATAAAGAATCCGCCGATGCCGGGAATACCGAAGAGCGCCTTGTGCCCGGTGAAGACGAATGCATCAACCGGGATATCCGCAAGATCGACCGGAATATGCCCGGCGGTCTGGGCCCCGTCCACGATGAAGAAGATATCATTGGCGTGGAGGTATTCGGCTATGGGTTTGATGTCCTGGACAGAGCCCAGCACGTTGCTCCCATGGTTCATCACAACGAGCCGGGTCTCCGGGCAGATCGCTTCTTTTATTGCCGCGAGGCTGACGGTGTTGTCTGTAAAAGGGACCACCGAGAGCGTGATCGCCCCGTCCTGTTCCAGCGTGGTGAGCGGGCGGAGCACGGAATTATGTTCGAGTTCGGTGGTGATGGTATGGAACGGCTTACCGGTCTTTTTCACAAACCCGTGGATGAGCAGGTTGAGCGAATCGGTGGCGTTCTGCGTGAAGATGAAATGCTCCGGCGGGCCGGCATGGAAAAATGCTGCAAGGGCATCGCGGGCGGCAGAAGGATAGTCTGTTGATCCACGGCCGGTTGTCCTCCCTGCTTCGTGCACCGGCACGCGGAGGCATGCAGCCACTTCCTCAAGTACCCCGGGGGGTTTGGGCCATGTTGTGGCGGCGTTGTTGAGGTAGATGACGGGTGTTGGCTCGGAAATCATATGGTTCGTATTCCAATCTGACGACTATGAGTAAAAAAGAATCGTTACGGCCATGACCTGGCACGTATCGCAGGATGAGCGGACAGTATCCACGGCCGGTGTCACTCCTGATACTCGTACCAAAACCATGGGGGTGCAGAAGCTCGACCCTATTGGTCCTCATGAAGTTCTTTGGGAACCATCTTCTCATTCTGAAGTGGCTGTCTTGCACGGGTCCCGGAAAAGAGGAGGCTGCAGCGTTATGGATGGACTATTCCGGCGATGGTCAGGAAGAGTTATCCTCCAGGTTTCATCACCATATCCCTGCCATCCAATAAAGGAACCGTTATGCTTTTTGGCAGGGTTCCGGAAATCCCATGATTGCCCTGAAGAATTGTGATATCCAAACGATTATCGTGCAGCATGGGGATTATCTTCCATGAAGGTAGGAATTATCCGGTGCCTGATGACCGAGGATATGTGCACGGGGACCACAGATTTTATAGTGACAAAAGAGGGGATGGGCGCATTCAAGGAGACCGGGCCGGTCGATATCGTCGGGTTTGTGACATGCGGGGGGTGTCCCGGTAAACGAGCGATATCAAGGGCAAAGATGCTCAAGGAGAAAGGAGCAGAAGCAATTGTGTTTGCATCATGCATCACCAAGGGAAACCCGATCGGGTATCCCTGCCCGCATTACACTACCATGCGGGATTGCGTGATGAAGGCTGTCGGCCCGGATATCAAAATTATTGAATGGACCCATTAATTGGGGATCGGGTATACGGGAATAGTCACCAATTTTTCCGGTCCCGGGTCGGTCCCGTTGGGCATGGATCCCCCTGTGCAGTTCCGGATTCATATCATCTCACGCCCAATTACGCGGCATGAAACAGTCATTTCAAAGCAGGTGCGCGGTTTTTATCAGGGATGTTTATGGCATCCTGTCATCCCCGCGGTTTTTTATAAAAGACCTTTGGGTTATTCCACCGCGTACTGGATATCGCAGCGCTCCGGTACCGTTACCGTCAGTGCCGGTACTATCTGCGGGCCTGAGCCGGTGCACTCGTGGTGACGTATTTGCTCCATTGGTCCGGTTTTCTCTGGTTACTATTATCACCGGATGAAGTGTACAGGTATGTGATGACAGACCAGTCCTCCCTTTCAATCCGGGAAGCTGCGGACATTCTGGGAATTGCGGAAACGGCAAGCATCAATGAGATCCGTTCCCGGTATCATGCGCTGGTGAAAGAATGGCACCCGGATGTGTCCTGTTACGAGCCAGAAGATACCCACAACAGGATGATCCGGCTCAATGAAGCGTACGACATCCTCATCGGGTATTGTATGCAGTACGAAATTTCCTTCCGTCCCGAGGATCTCCGGAAGGCGCCCGATACAGAACAGATGGACCGGTGGATGGAGAGGTATGGTGACGATCCTATCTGGGGGCCCTGCCGTTCCCCGCCGGACCATCCCAGATAGTGATTGGAATCCCAAGACTCGCTCATCCGATCTGGATGGCCACCCTCCGCAACAGGATCAGGAAAATTATTCCTTCCCTTGCGGCCGGCAACTGGTGCACCAGGTGTATCCCCCAGCTCGGGCCCCTGCATCAGCAGCCTTATTATTTCCAGCGATGACACTCGAAGGATGGATATCGCCAAAGCCATCCGGGATATCGAGGCTGAGGTCGGCCGGGTCTCCCCCGTCCAGAAGTTCCTGCTCGGGACCGACGGGTCGGTCACCCAGCTCCTCGAATCGATCACCGGGAAGAACGTTGTCATCAGGACCCTTGTCCAGCAGGTCGTGCCGGCGGATCGTGCGGCCGCAGACAACCTGAGTATTGCAGAAGGCGACCCGGTCAACCACCGGGTCGTGGAGATCAGGACCGGGGATGAGGGCGAAGTGCTCATCTACGCAATATCGGACACGCCCCTTGGCCGGCTCTCGCCCGAATTCAAAGACGACCTGATGCGGGCCGACATCCCCATCGGCCGGATCATCAAACAACACCATATCGAGGCCCGCCGGGAGATATTAAACGCCCGGATAAGACCGGCAACGGAGGAGACCGGCAGGGTCTTTGGCATCTGCAAAAACGAACCGGTCCTCTCCCGCCAGTACCAGATCATCCACGACAAAAAACCGCTCATCTTCATCGAGGAGCAGTTCCCCTACAACCGGTTCCTCGACACCCGGCGGGTCGTGGTCTGCACCCCGTCCCGGGTCCATGTGACGCTCATCGACCTGCACGGCGGATCGGGACGGGTGGATGGGGGGATCGGCATCACGCTTGACGAGCCCGGGGTCCTGATTGAGGCAGAACTCTCCCCTGTCCTTTCCGTGAACGGCGGGGATGCCGCACTGCAGGAGCGGGTCGGCCGGATCGCGACCGGTGTTCTTGAAACCCTCGGGGCGGGCGGGAGCGTCGCGATCACGGTCCGTAACCATTACCCGGCCCACATCGGGCTCGGGAGCGGGTCGCAGATCGGGCTTGCCGTTGCCCGGGCCATCGCCGAGCTCCACGGCCGGCACCTGCCGGTAAAAGAACTGGCAAAACTGGTTGGCCGGGGCGGGACGAGCGGGATCGGCACCGCGGCGTTCGAGTACGGCGGGTTCATTGTCGACGGCGGCCACACGTTTGGGGCAGGCGGGGAGAAGAGCGATTTCCGGCCTTCAGCAGCCTCGCGGGGGGTCAGCCCCCCGCCGATCATCGCCCGCCACGAGTTCCCCGCTGACTGGAAGATCCTGCTTGCCATCCCCGATGTCCCGGCCGGGGCAAGCGGAAATATCGAGACCGACATCTTCCGCGCCCACTGCCCGGTGCCGCTTGACGAGGTGCGGGCGCTCTCCCACGAGATCCTGATGCGGATGCTCCCCGGTATTGCCTCGCACGATCTCGACTTGTTCGGCTCGTCCGTCAACGCGGTGCAGGGCCTCGGGTTCAAGAAGGTCGAGCTCAGTCTCCAGCCGCCGCAGGTGACCGGGCTCCTCCCGGTGCTCCGGGACGCGGGCGCTGCCGGGGCAGGGCTCAGCTCGTTTGGCCCGGCGATCTACGCGGTCGGGGATACCGGCATGAGCGCCATTGAGCAGGCTGCCCGTTCGTTCATGCAGGAGCAGGGTGGGGGCACAACCCTTCTCACCACGGCCCGGAACCGCGGGGCGGCGGTAAGGGTTGCATAAAGGGTGGTTATAGGAACCGCATTCCTG
>JBFYKS010000150.1:0-3984 GCA_041305785.1 Methanoregula sp.
CGGTATCATGGAACGTGTACGAGCGGCCGGGCCGCAGCCATGTCCCGGCGGGATCGCTCAGCAGCTGCTCAAGGTGGTGGCGGATATTGATGCCGGCCTTGTCCTGCCGGGAGTTGACGAACGCGATCCGCATCAATGATTAGTGGGACAGAAGGGGGAATAAGGGTGGTGGTCGGGAGGGGGACGCATGAGTTCTCAGGCAAACCGTCTCACTGGAAACGTGCGTTGCTCCCTGCTGCGAGACGAGACGTCCGAGGGGGAGGGGCGACACGGATTCCTCCATCAAACAGTTCGATGCCCAAATGTCGGCAACTTGTCTCATACCAAAGTGTATACAGGAAAACGGGATGAGACTATTTATTCCATCAAACGGTCAGAACCTTTGGGTAATTGAGCCCATCCTCAAACAGGTTCAGGTCTTTCTCATAATGGCTTCCGTCCCATATCATCCCGTTGAGCGCCGAATGTGCACGTGCAGGATAAGGAGGAGACTTTAGCATATTCTCGCCAAGGTGGAATGATGATGAGAGCGACGTGTTCAGGTAACCAGAATCTGTGGAGTGTCCCTGTGATCTTCCATCGATTAGAAGTTCCCCCCCATGCGTTGAGTTATAGCGCCAGACAATGTGATATTTTCTGCCTGTTTCAAGAGGCGGTGATTTCGGTGATAAAAGGATCCATCTGTCGGATGAATACCCATAAACCGCGATCCTGCCGCCCATTCCGTTGCTATCCCTCCCAAACATATAGATATTGTAAACCCATGGATTATTGCCAGATTCACCGCGGGTGGCGAGATCGTACGCGTAATTGGGTGCAAGGGAATCGGCCATCATATTGAAAGACACATAATGGTCATAAGGCAGCACATACACCGGAGTTGCAGGAGACATGAATGGATAGGACGCAGCAATGGTAAAAGCAGCGATTACCAAAAAAAAACCAAAAATGATGATTCCTTTATCTTTCACAGATGAAAAAATGTTTTAGTCTGGCATATACTTTTCTTGTGAAGGTCCAAAATCCCAATGCTGCGGTGCAAAATATTTATCCCATCCCGCCATCGCGGTTAATAACCATCAGCCGCATCTCCGTCATCTCTTCTATCGCGTATCGCGGTCCCTCGCGGCCGAGCCCCGATGCTTTTACCCCGCCATAGGGCATCTGGTCGACCCGGAACGTGGGGATGTCGTTGACGATCACACCCCCGACGTCCATGCCGGTAAATGCCTGCATCGCCCGGTTGAGGTTCTGCGTGAAGATCCCGACCTGCAGCCCGAACTCCCCGTCATTGGCGGTGCGGAGGGCCTCGGTAAAGTCATCGTAGGGGGCAACCGAGATGACCGGAGCAAAAACCTCCTCGCGGTTCACCCGCATGGCGGGAGTGGTTCCGGAAAGCACGGTCGGCTCGAACATGTTCCCATTCAGGTTCCCGCCAAGCATGACCTTTGCCCCCTGCTTCAGTGCATCGTTTACCTTACGGTACGCCTCCTCTGCCTTGAGCCGGTCGATCATCGGCCCGACATCGGTGGCCGGGTCACGGGGATCGCCAAACTTCAGTGCTTTAACCGCTGTCAGGATCTTTTCAAGAGCCTGCTCGTATACCGGACGGTGGATGAGCACCCGCTGGACGGATATGCAGACCTGCCCGGCGTTCACAAACCCGCCGGTCGCGATCCGTGATGCGGCGAAATCAAGGTTCGCATCCTCATGGATTATCGCCGCAGCATTGCCCCCCAGTTCAAGTCCAACTTTTGTGCGCCCCGCAATCGACCGCAGGTGCCAGCCCACCGCAGGGGATCCGGTAAAGGAGAAGTATGCCACGCGGGGATCCTTTACCAGCTGCTCAGCACGGACACCGGTGCAGGGAACTACGCTCACGGCTTCGGGCGGAAGACCTGCTTCGACCACGAGATCGCCGAGGATCAGGCTTGAGACGGGCGTAGCTGATGCGGGTTTGAGGATGATGGAGTTTCCTGCCGCAATAGCCGGGGCGAGCTTGTGGCAGGCAAGGTTGAGCGGGAAGTTGAACGGCACGATCCCGACCACGGGGCCGATCGGGAACCTTTGGATGAACCCGGTCCGGCCGGCCGTATCGGGACTCCAGTCGAGCGGGATCACCTCGCCATGGATCCGTTTTGCTTCCTCAGCCGTAGTCCTCACCGTGATCTCTGCCCGGGCAACCTCGGCTTTGGCAAACTTTTGGGTCTTGCCACCCTCCATCACCAGCACTTCTGCCAGTTCGTCCATACGGTTGTGGATCGCGTCCGCGAGCCGGAAGAGGATCTCCGATCGCTCGTAACTGGTCATCACTCTCGTCTTCTCGTAGCCGGCACAGGCTGCCGCAACTGCGGCTTTGAGCTCGTTTGTTCCGGCCTGACAGACCTGCGCATAGACTTCCCCGGTATACGGGAACCGGACCGTAATGGTCTCGCTTGTCTGTTTTTTTATTCCGCCAAGGAGGATCGGGTAGGGATCAGTCATCTCGTGCCTCTTGTGATCTTGAACTAGTGTGAATTCTACGGTAACGGGTAAAAAACCAGCAGGGGCCGCCAGCGGTTTTTAACCTACCTCCTGATCGCACAGGAATAGGCCAGGTCAGCCCCGGTCACCAGTTGCGGGTAGTATTTCGAGACATACTCCTTGACCATCCGGCGGGCGGAGAAACGCGGGGCATTGCTCTTTATCGATTCCTTCATCATCGTAACCCATCCATGGGGGATACCATCCAGCGAGGCAGAGTAGTAGAGCGGCACCACCTCGCGTTCAAGGATATCGTAAAGGGCATTCGCATCGGCCGCGTCCCGGTCACTGCCGGGCGCCGGGCTCCCGAACGCCCAGCCATTCTTCCCGTTGTAGCCCTCAAGCCACCAGCCGTCAAGGATGCTTAGGTTGATCACACCGTTCAGTGCCGCCTTCATCCCGCTCGTGCCGCTCGCTTCAAGGGGGGGTACCGGATTGTTGAGCCAGACATCGACCCCGTGGACAAGGTACTGGGCGGTCTGTTCCGAATAGTCCTCGACAAACGCGATCCTTCCCTCGAATTCCGGCTCCTGCGCAAGACGGTAGATCTTCTGGAGGATCCGCTTCCCTTCGTAATCCGAGGGGTGGGCTTTTCCGGCAAAGATGAACTGGACCGGGCGCCACTTATTGCAGACGATCCGCTTCAGGCGCTCCATGTCAAAGAAGATGAGATCGGCACGCTTGTAGGAGGCAAACCGGCGGGCAAACCCGATGGTGAGGATGGACGGGTTTAAGAGCAGTCCCTCGGCAACGAGCGACAGGGGATCCTCCTGCATCTTTGCCCATTTTACCCGTTTGCGTTCCCGCATCCGGTTGATGAGCTTGATCTTGAGGTCGAAGTGGAGATCCCAGAGCATCCGGTCCGGGATCTCGTCCACAAGGTTCCAGATTGCCGGATCATCGTGTTCCTGCTGCCAGTTCGGGGTGACCGGGTAGAAGTACGTGTCAAGGAGATCCTCGATCCGGGGGTTCATCCACGTGGGGAGGTGCACGCCGTTGGTGATCGCATCGATCGGGCTCTTCTCGGCCGGCAGGCTTGGCCAGAGGTTCGTCCACATCAGCCGGGTAACTTCCCCGTGGCGCTCGGATACCGCGTTGTGATAGGCAGAGAGGCGCATGGCAAGCACCGTCATGTTGAACCCGCTTTCGGGGAAGTCCGGGTGACGCCCGAGCCCGAGGAACTCTTCGCGCGGGATCCCGAGCGCCGGATAATAGGTGGAGAAGTAACTGTCCATCAGGTCCACGGGGAATGCATCATGGCCCGCCGCAACCGGGGTATGGGTGGTGAACACCGAGGTGAGCCGGACCTGGTTTACCGCCTCCTCAAACGGGATCCCGCGCTCCACCCGTTCCCGGATCCGCTCCAGCAGGGCAAAGGCGGGATGGCCTTCGTTGAGGTGCACGGCCGAGTACATGATGCCCATCTCGTGGAGCACCTTCCGGCCCCCGATACCGAGCACA
>JBFYKS010000151.1:0-3838 GCA_041305785.1 Methanoregula sp.
GATTCCGCCGGTGCCATGGTTTTTTGGTGCTACTCAAAAATGGGATAATGGGTGGCCCGGGTCCCGCGTGAAGGGGGGGAGGTCCCCCCCTCTCCCCCCCTATGAGGCAGGAAGGGTGGGGCCCCCCCGGAAAAATAACGGGAGGGGGGGCAGGGGTACCCCCACCCCTAATACAACCAGCTGCGGAAATCCTCGTATTAAAAACCGGAGCCCTGGTTCACATTGTTCGCTGCAAAACAATGGCAACGGTTGTCCCCCTGAAGAGGATGGCACGAACGAATCGAAAAAAGGTTATGCCGATGCCGGCTCTTCAGCCAGCGCCCGGAACGTGACTTCAAGAACACCGTTCCGGAACGTTGACTGCATCGAGCCGGTATCAACCGGGGGAAGGTTGGCCGTTGTATGGTACGGGGTATTGACCCCATCCGCATCGATGCTGAGCACCGAACCCTGCACATCCAGCCGGATGTTATCCCTGGCTGCCCCGGGCAGTTCGGCAATCACCTTCACTTCGTCATCCAGCCGGTGGACTTCTGCAACCGGGCTGGCTCCAATCCGTAACGGAACACCCGGTGTGTCCTGCACGTGAGGATGCGGTTCCCCGCTCTCAATGATAATCCGGAACCCGGAAACCTGTGATCCGCTGTTTTGCAAATCCTGGTTCATCCGACTGAAGAGATGGTCGAAGATCTCGTCCATCTCCTCAAACATATCCCGTGGATACCCGTTCATGATACATTCCTCCTGCTTACTTTTTTGTCTTCTTCTCAAGTTCTTCGGTCATCTTTTTGATTGCCGCAAAGTCCTTCTTGCGCTGGTAGGTTGCCTTGCGCAGTTCTGCGACTGCGGCTTCATTATCATCCTTGTGCTGCATCCCCGCACGGTGGATTGCAGCGGAAGCAGCGTCAAGGATCTCGCGCTGATCGGTGTTGTAGAGCATCTGCCATGCCTGCCGTTCGGACTGTTCAACCGCGTCCCGGTCAAGCGATCCCTTGACTTTCAGGATCGCGGCATCGAAGTGTACCCGGGTCAGCATCACGTTCTTGATCGCATCCTTGCGCTCCTGCTCATTGCTGCCGGCCATGGTGATGATGAAGTCCCGCATGGCCGCCATCTTGGCTTCCCGGACAACGGCCTCGATATCGGCGCCAACATACCCTTCGGTCCCTTTCACCAGCCCATCGATATCGACATCCTTTGCAAGGATTGCGCCGGTCTCCCCGCCAAGGTAGACCTCGAAGATCTTCCTGCGGCTCTCCTCATCGGGAGCAGGCACGAAGATGTGGCGTTCGAGCCGGCCAGGACGCAGGATGGCGTCATCGAGCATGTCCGGCCGGTTGGTTGCTGCAAGGATCGTGACGTTCTTGAGTTCCTCCATGCCATCAAGTTCGGTCAGGATCTGGGAGACCACGCTCTCGGTGACATGCGATGAGCCCTGGAAGGATCCCCGCTTGGGGACGAGGGCATCGATCTCATCGAAGAAGATGATGGACGGGGAGGCCTGCCGCGCTTTCCGGAAGATCTCCCGCACACCCTTCTCCGATTCCCCGACCCATTTTGAGAGCAACTCGGGACCCTTGACGGCAATAAAGTTGCACTCGCTCTCGTTTGCAACAGCCTTTGCAAGCAGGGTCTTGCCGGTCCCCGGCGGGCCGAACAACAAAATGCCCTTGGGTGGCTTGGTCTGCAGCCGTTCAAAGACATCCGGGTATTTGAGGGGCCACTCGACTGCTTCTTTGAGTTCCTGCTTGACGTCCTCAAGACCGCCCACCTGCTTCCAGGTGATGTCCGGGACTTCGACAAGCACCTCGCGCATCGCGGAGGGCTCGACATGCTTGCGGGCTTCGGCAAAGTCCTCATTGGTCACCCGGAGCTGGTCAAGGACTTCATTTGGGATATCCTCGTCTATCTTGATCTGCGGGATGACCTTGCGGAGGGCGTGCATTGCCGCTTCCTTGACAAGCAGCGCGATATCGGCACCAACAAACCCGTGGGTCGAGTTGGCGAACTCATCAATCTTCACATCATCTGCCAGCGGAACGCCGCGGGAATGGACCTGGAAGATCTCAAGCCGGCCTTTCTTGTCAGGGATGCCAATCTCGATCTCGCGGTCGAACCGGCCGCCGCGCCGGAGCGCGGGATCGATTGCGTCCGGCAGGTTGGTTGCGGCAATCACGATGACCTGCCCCCGTCCTTTCAGGCCGTCCATGAGGGAGAGGAGCTGGGCTACGATTCGCCGCTCGACCTCGCCCTTGGTCTCCTCGCGCTTGGGGGCGATGGAGTCGATCTCGTCAATGAAGATGATGGCCGGGGCGTTCTGTTCGGCTTCCTCAAACTTCTCCCGGAGGCCCTTCTCGCTCTCTCCGTAATACTTGCTCATGATCTCCGGGCCCGAGAGCGTGATGAAATGCGCGTCCACTTCGTTGGCCACCGCCTTTGCAATCAGCGTCTTTCCCGTCCCGGGCGGGCCGTAGAGCAGCACACCCTTGGGGGGCTGGATCCCGAGCCGCTCGAAGATCTCCGGGTGCCGGAGCGGGAGCTCGATCATCTCGCGGACGAGCTGGAGCTCGCGTCCCAGACCACCGATGTCTTCGTAGTGGATGTCCGAGACTTCCTGCTTACCCTCTTCGGGCTTGTAGGGTTCCTCTTTTAGTTCGATCTCGGTATCGTCCGTGACGATGACCATACCTTTGGGGGCCACCTTGCTGATAACCAGCGTTATCGAGTTCCCGATCACATCTACGCGGACGGTCTGCCCCTCAATCACCGGCCGGCCGCGAAGGACGCGGGATAAGTATTGTTCGCCCCCGACAAGGCGGATAGGCTGGGTTGGCTGGACAACAATCTTTCTTGCGTATTCTGCTTCGGATTTGCAGATCTTCACCTTCTCATCGATACCGGTGCCGGCATTGCCCCGGACATTTCCGTCAATACGGAGGATGCCGTAACCGGTATCCTGCGCAAAACCCGGCCAGACAATAGCCGCTGCCTTGCGCTTGGCCTGGATCTCGATCACATCCCCGGAGACCAGCCCCATCTTCTTCATGACCTCGATACTGAGGCGGGCAATGCCGCGACCGGCATCGTCATGCGCCGCCTCTTTCACCGTTACTTCGTAATAGTCATTTCCTGTCATCGTAAAACACCCCGTAACTGATCCGGGTTTACCATAAGTTAGTGTGTCAAACTATATAAATATAGCACACAACCCAAAGGGATACGTTTGGGATTTATCAGGGGTATTCCCGCAGTATTTCAAAAACCGGGCCCGGAGGGTTTAAAACAAAAAATTATGTCTTATTCCAAATCAACTTTACTTGTTTACAGAACAAGCCAGTTTTTGTTCAGATTTGGAAAAACAAGCCTTTATCTGGTCTTTCAGGCAACGGATATGGTATGAGTATTGTCGCAGATGCCAAGCGTGGCATCGTTACTGAAGAGATGAAGATCGTTGCAGCCCAGGAAGGAGTGACCGAAGATTTCGTCCGCCGCGGGGTTGCCGGCTGCCATATAACAATTCCGGTCTCCCCGTACCGGAAAGTAAAGATCTGTGGTATCGGTGAGGGGCTCCGCACCAAGGTCAATGCTTCCATCGGGACATCCTCCGATATCGTGAATATTCCTGAAGAGATCGAGAAGGCAAAACAGGCGGAACGTGCCGGTGCCGACACGCTCATGGAGCTCTCCACCGGTGGAGATTTTGTTGAGATCCGCAAGCAGGTCATCGCCAATACAACCCTCTCCTGTGGCTGTGTGCCACTATACCAGGCTTTCATCGAAGCGGCACGCAAGGACGGCGCGGTTATTCACATGAAGGAGGACGACCTGTTCCGTATCA
>JBFYKS010000152.1:0-2989 GCA_041305785.1 Methanoregula sp.
GGCTCCGCCATCGTGCTGAAGACCCGGTACGAGAGAAAGACATGGTTTGCGTTCGGGAAGCCGGCCGTACCCGTGCCGGCCGCCTCAGTTCCCGCAACGCCGGTCCCGCCAAAGCCCGTCATCGGGCCGGAGCCCGAATCGGATGAGGCGCAGGAAGCAGCCCGGCCCGGATCGGACGACCCGGGCGACGATGAGCTCGAATGGTACTGGGTGGCAGAACCCTTCTCGTATGTCAAGATCCGGCGCATAGGAACCGTGGGGTTCACCTACGTGGTCACGGAACCCGCGGTCAGCCAGAAAGAGAAGGTCATCCTCCGCGAGACCCATGCCCGCCTCCGGGACGTCATCATCTATGACGAGATGGAAAAAGAGAAAGGGGCAACGATCGATCCCGGTGTGGTCGACAAGATCATCCGGGAGTTTGATCCCCTCATCACGGAAGACCGCATCCAGATCCTCTTCTATTACATAACCCGCGATCTCTCCGGTTACGGCCCTCTCGAAGTCCTCATGCGGGACCCGGCCCTTGAGGACATCAGCTGTAACGGCCACGGCCTGCCGGTCTTCATCTTCCACCGGGCATATGGCAGCCTGCCAACCAACATCTTCTTTACAGAAAGCGAGCTGAACCAGTTCGTGCTCAAGCTTGCCCAGAAGGCCAACAAGCAGCTCTCGCTCTCCAACCCTCTTGCCGATGCCACCCTCCCGGACGGTGCCCGGGTCCAGATCACCTACAGCGAGGTCGTATCAACCAAGGGAAGTTCCTTCACCATCCGGAAGTTCCGGGCCGAGCCCATGACCCCGGTCGACCTTCTCCGGTTCGGCACCTTCAGTGCCCAGACCCTTGCGTTCCTCTGGCTTGCCATCGAGCACCACAAAAGCCTGCTGGTGGTCGGGGGCACTGCAAGCGGCAAGACCTCGATGATGAACGCGGTCTCGCTCTTCATCCCCCAGAACGCCAAGATCGTCAGCCTCGAAGACACCCGCGAGATCCAGCTCCCGCACAAGAACTGGCTCCCCACCCAGACGAGGGAGCTCAACGCGGAAGGCCTGAAAGGCGATATCGACATGTTCTCGCTCCTCAAGGCCTGCATGCGGCAGCGCCCCGAGTTCATCATTGTCGGCGAAGTCCGGGGCCGCGAAGCCCAGACGCTCTTCCAGGCCATGAACTCGGGCCATGCCACCCTCTCCACCATCCATGCCGGCAGCGTGTACGAGGCCATCAACCGGCTCACCCACGACCCCATCAATGTCCCGTCGGTCATGTTCCAGGCCCTCGATCTCGTGGTCGTCCAGTCCATCTATACGCTCGGCAAACGGCGGATCCGCCGGAACCTCTCCATCCACGAGATCGAGGTGAAAAAAACTGGCGAGATCGTGCCCCGGCTGCTTTTTGAATGGGACATCCACAGCGACTCGTTTACCAAAAAATTTGACACGTCCCGGGTCCTAGACGAGATCGCGTTCCACTGCGGGTGGGATGCCGGTGAACTTGAACGCCAGTTACGGATGCGCGAGGAGTTCTTCGCAAGGGCCCTGAAGATAGAGACTTCCACCATCCACGATCTTGCCAATGCCATCCACGATTTAGGTGAATGACGTGGACATGAACCTTGCCCTCCCCCCTTTCGTCATAAACGCCGAGAAGAGACTTACGGATTTTGAGTTATCGGTCCACGGCAACAACTTCAAAAAAGTCCTGCGTTCAGCCCATATGCCGGTCACCGCAGAGGAGTACCTCCGGACAACCCGGCTCAACCTCATCTACACCACCCTCATGCTGGCAGCACTCTTTGGAATAGTGCAGTTCAGCGGGTTCGAGCTGGAGATATTCGGGTTCATGACCAGCGATCCCGTGCTCTGGCTCATCGTCTTTCTCCTTTTTGTCCCCGGCCAGTACCTGATGCAGATCTATTACCCGGAGATGGTTGCCCACGGCCGGAGGAGCCGGATCGAGCTGGATATGCCATACGCCATCTCGTACATGCAGGCTCTCTCCACCACCATGTCGCCTTACCAGATCATCCACAAGGTATACGAGGAGCACGAGATGTTTGGCGAGATCTCAAAAGAGTTCGGGATGATCGTCCGCGACGTGGAACTCTTCGGGGATGACCTTGACAAGGCCATGAAGAACCTGCAGCATACCACGCCTTCGGCCAACCTCCGGGACTTCATCAACGATCTCGGCATCGTCTTTGACAGCGGCGGCGATGTCACCAATTACCTTGGTGCAAAGACCGAATATTACCGGGACCAGGCCAAGCAGGAGCTTGAACTGACGCTCAAGACCATCGAGATCATGGCCGAAGTGTATGTAACGGCATTCGTTGCCGGGCCAATCGCGCTCATCATCATGATCGTGGCGCAGGGGATGACCAACTCATCCGGCATGGAATGGATCCTTCCCCTGATGTACATCTGTATCCCGGCCGGTGCAATTGTCCTTATCTGGATCCTCTCCATGATGATTCCTCCGGAGAACCTCGAGGTCTCGCGGAAGGAGGTGGTGGAACACGAGTTCGGCACCGGGGCCAGTGAACAGAATGCCCGGAACCTTTTCGAACAGGATCCGGAGAACAAGGACTTTTACCAGCGGATAGCCGACAGCAGGAAACGCGAACTGCTCATGAGCCGGCTCCGCCATCCGCTCCGGACATACATCACCAGTTATACCTATGGGATTATCCTCGGCGGGATCCTTGCCGGGATCATCGCGGTGTTCTGGCTCTCGGGGGGATTTGCGGATATCTTCCCGCACGACACGATGCAGGCAGCCGTCTGCCTCATCATCATCGGGTTTATGGCCCCGGTTGCACTCGCCTACGAAGGGAGTCGGTGGTATGTCCGGAACCTCGAGGCGCACCTGCCGGACTTTTTGCGGGAACTCTCTGACATGAAGGATATCGGGATCACCCTTCACGAGGCGATCCACCTGATCTCCGGGTCAAAACTGGGGGTGCTCAGCTCCGAACTCTCGGTTGCCTCG
>JBFYKS010000153.1:0-5874 GCA_041305785.1 Methanoregula sp.
CCCGTATTCCGTATTCCTCTGAAACTTTTGCAATATTCGGATCATCGGTACTGATGAATATTGAGGTGATCAAGGTGCTCTGTTTTGCGGCTTCAATCGTCCATGCAATCAGTGGCTTACCGAAAAGAGGCTTGATATTCTTTTTTGGCAGCCCTTTTGATCCGCCTCGCGCAGGTATAATTGCTAGAATTCTATGGCCCATCGTACCCTCCAAATTATTAAGAATCCCTAAAAAAAGAATGCTCCTCTTGCTCCAGATCATATTTCGATCTTCAATACTTGGTATCCCACCGTGAAAAGTTCCGCACGGACAATGGTTAAATCACCGCTTATCCAGTTTACTGGTTATGAATTTCCTTGCCTTAAACACTATGGTGTCTCTAGTAATTACGGGTTATGGTCATACACGAGAAAACTCCTATTGCTGCCGATTCCGGTAATCCCCACGCAGTATTCATCAGGCACTCGTTTTTTTATTCTTTGAAATTGGGAGTATTCCAATTAACCATCAATAATTTTGAATAGTGTAGGGGCTGTTGCATAACTCGAAAAAAGTAACCCATTTGAACAATTGGTGTTTAAGCCAATGTATTCTGACAAAATTGAGAGGATTTTCAAACCGCATCCGGGACAATAGTACAATCGAAAATAGACTTGCAACAGTTTTTGTAGGAAAAGTCAAAAAAAATCATGAATGGTCTCCAGTCATCGGCTTTCCAATAGATTTTTGGATCAGTGATGTTGTGCATTGATTGAAGTATAGCTAACCTGAACCCAAGGGCAATTTTCATGTTCGGATGACGCCTGTTTTCAATTGGGTTGTGGGATAGATCTCCCATTACCGCCAGAAACGACACCTTGTTGATGAGTTGCATAGAATAGTCCAATCGAACGCCAAGTTGTTGATGGCAGGGTCTCGTTCCCGTAAGGCAAAAACGAAAAGGATCTCTATACCCTTGATCGGCCGTATTAAGATAACGAATAGGGGTCACGCAAGGGCTTTTTTTGGGATTCTTTTTTAATATCCCTGAGTCCTGTTAATGCCCGCAGATCTGATACCGAATATTCAAAAAAAAAGAAAAAAACTATTCCTTAAAACAAGCCTCAGCCGTGATTTGAACACGGGACCTGCTGATTACAAGTCAGCCGCTCTGCCAACTAAGCCACTGAGGCGCCATATATTATAAACAGTAAAGGGTAAAAAAGATGGTGCTCGCGTCGCTCATCATGCTCGTATCGTAATGTTCATGAATGACGGATTCACCATGCCCTATCTCCTCATTTCTGCGATAAATCTCATACCCGGGCAAACACATTAACCATAACAAAACCGATCATTTTATACAGATGACGCAGCTGACCGTGGATATCGGAGGAAGCCCCGGTATCAACTGCAGGGGATTTTGCGAATACTGCTATTTCAAAAAGGTCCGGGGTGTTCAGCCGCTGGGCTGCCGCTACTGCCTCCCCTTTAAGAAAGGCTGCGACTATTGTACCCGCGGGATCAAGGAAGAATATCCGGGTTTCAAGGATCTCAAAACTATCGCGGATGAGACACTCGCCAACCTCCAGAACAAACAGGGAGAACTGGAACGGGTAACGATAAGTGGCGGCGGCGATCCCAGCTGTTACCCCCGGTTCACCGAACTCATCGAGCTCCTCGGCAGCATGGATGCACCGCTCCATATCGGGTATACCAGCGGGAAAGGCTGGGATGACCCCGCTATTGCGGATCTTCTTATTGATAATGGCCTTTCAGAGATCTCCTTTACCATCTTTGCGGCAGATCCCGACCTCCGCAAGAGATACATGCATGATCCGACCCCGGAGGCATCGCTTGCGATTCTTGAAAATCTCTGCATGGCGGTTGATGACCACGGAGATAAGGTCGTGGATGTGTATGCCGCGGCCGTCATCCTTCCGGGAGTGAATGATGGCTCGGTGCTGGAGAAGACCTGCCAGTGGCTCCAGGACCGGGGCGCAAAAGGCCTCATCCTGATGCGGTTTGCCAACACCACCGGCCAGGGACTCATCCTCAAAAACGCCCCGATTATTGCAGATCAGGAGGTCCAGAGCGTTGAATCATTCCGTGACATGATCACCAGTCTCCAGAAAAAGTTCACCCTGAAGATATCCGGAACCCCTCTCTGGGATCCGGAGATCGGATCCCCGTTTGCGATCCGCTCCGAGACGGCCCTGCTTGCAAAACTCCCCCGCATAACCGGGAAGGCAAGCGTGATCAGCGGGAGCATCGCCACCCCCTTCATCGATACCATCCTTACGGCCTGCGGGTCGAAGGTGCCCGTAATTCCGGTCAAACAAGAGATTGCCTGCCTTATCACTGCCGACGACTTGAAAGAGATCGATCTCGCGATAGTTGAAGACACCATTATCCTGCCCGGCCGGGCTTTTGTCCATGAGGCGGAAGTGCAGGAGATTTTCTCCCGTGATGGCAGGGAGCGGACCATTGTCCGCGGGCCGGATATGCTCACTGCCGATGCCGAGACCAGCATGGGGATGACCCGCGAGCAGGTTCTTGAGATGGAACTGGATGGGTTTGCCAACCTGATCTGGATCATAAACCGGTTCGGAAAAGAGTGATTATTGAAATTTTCCCGTTCAGTGTTAAGCCCTCCAACCCTTGAAGGAATAATCAACAGCCACTGCGAAACCCTGACTCTTCGTTTACCGGTGTGGAAAAACCCGGAGATGGTGACCGGGTGAATGGGGGCCTGCTCCCGAAAACCTCATTATGAGGAAATCCGCCATCCCCGCTGAGGTCCGGGCGACAAAATTCTGGATGAATCCATCGTTTAACGTACCTCCCAAAAAACAAAAAAAGGGCCGGAAAATGGATCCGGATACTCTGTAAGAAAAAATGCTGCGAGAGGGTTACGATCCCCCGATCTCCAGATCTCTCAAAGCCTGAACGATTGGATCCGCTCACATTAGACCCTATGAGTCTGGCGCCCTAACCAGCTAGGCCACCGCAGCACAAAAAGTGCATAATGAAAACGCCGTAAAAACTATTAAAGGTTCTGATGAGCGTTATCCTCGTTCATCCGTTCTTTTTCTGCTGCAGGTAAGTATTGACCGCAGCGGTTATTGCCGCAATCTTCTTTCCCTGATCAAACGTCCCGGCGAGGGTCTGCATCCGTGTCTCCTCGTCCCGCTTGTAACGTTCGAGCGTGCTCAAGATATGCTCCTCCTGCAGGAAATGGGTGTGGGTATTCCCTTCCATATACTGCTGGTTGTTCATGATGGCGAAGTGAAGCGGGAGGGTGGTCTTCACTCCAAGGATGATATACTCTGATATGGCCCTTCGCATCCGCATGATGGCTTCCTTACGGGTGCTGTCCCATGCACAGAGTTTCGATATCATGGAATCGTAGACCGGTGATATGGTATAGCCCATGTGGATGCCGCTGTCGATACGGATACCCGGTCCGCCCGGAGAGCGGTACCGGACAATCTTCCCCGGATCGGCAGCAAAATTGTTGAGCGGGTCCTCTGCATTGATCCTGCATTCGATGGCGTGACCCCGGATCGAGAGGTCATCCTGCCCGAATGCCAGCGATTCGCCAGCCGCAATTGCCAGCTGCTGCTTGACAATGTCCACCCCGGTGATGAACTCGGTGATCGTGTGCTCGACCTGCAGCCGCGTGTTCATCTCCATGAAATAATAATTGCCATTGCTGTAGAGGAACTCCACGGTTCCGGCATTGGTATAGTCCGATGCCTTTACCACCCGGAGCGCTGAATCGGCCATCCGTTCGCGCAGTTCGGGAGTCATGATCGGGCAGGGGGCCTCTTCTACCAGTTTCTGATGCCGGCGCTGGATAGAACATTCGCGTTCATAGAGGTGGACGGCATTGCCGTGCTCATCAGCTAATACCTGGAACTCGATGTGCCGGGGCTGGACAAGGTATTTCTCAATAAAGACGGTTGCATCCCCAAAGGCGGACTGTGCGATCCGCATGCTTCCCGCGATTGCCTCTTCAAGCGCTTTTTCATCGTCGACAATCTGCATCCCGATGCCGCCGCCACCGGCGCTTGCCTTGACAATAACCGGGTACCCGATATCAGCAGCAACTTTTTTTGCTTCATCGAGATCCTTAATGCCGCCATCGGTACCGGGGACGACCGGAACCCCGTTCTCCCGCATCATCTGCTTGCTGCCGATCTTGGAGCCCATAGCCTTGATTGTCTTCCAGCGCGGCCCGACAAAGGTGATATTCTCATCAAGGCAGAGTTTTGCAAACGCCGCGTTCTCCGCAAGAAACCCATACCCCGGGTGCACTGCGTCGGCACCGCTCTTTTTGGCGATGTCGATGATCCGCTCCATGTTGAGGTAACTTTTGGAGGGATGGGCCTCACCAACCTGGAATGCCTCGTCCGCATACTTCACGTGGAGCGCCGATTTGTCAGCGGTGGAATAGATTGCAACCGTCTCGATCTCGAGCTCACGGCAGGCCCGCATGATGCGGATTGCGATCTCGCCCCGGTTTGCGATTAAGAGTTTTTCAAAATATTTCATTGCACCACCAGCAGAACATCGCCTTTCTGGACGACATCTCCGGTATCGACAAAGATCTCGGTCACTTTACCGTCAACCGGGCTGTGGATGGGATTTTCCAACTTCATAGCTTCGAGAACGACAAGGGTATCTCCCTTTTTCACCTCGGATCCCCGGCTGACGTTGACCTTGAGGACCATCCCCTGCATGTTGCTCTTGATTCCGCCTTCGATATCGCCACGGGGGGATTTTTGTGCAGTGACCCCGGCCACTTCTACCCGGCTCCCTCCCACCGAGACGATCCGGACAGTAAACACTTCCCCGTCAACCTCCACCTCCATCTCGCCCGGGAGATCGGCAGCGTGCTGGGGTACCTGCTGCATCTGGGGGATCTGTTCCGTCTGCCGTTCACCTTTGAGAAACGCCGGGGCGATCGCCGGGTACAGGATATAGGTGAGGATATCTTCCTCCTTTTTGACCAGACCTGATCGTTCTGCCTCGGCTTTCATCTTTTCATACGAGGGTTCCAGCAGGTCGGCAGGTCTGACCGTAACAACACTGTCGTTTCCGATGATCTGGCGGCGGATGTTCTCGTTGACCGGTGCCGGGGATTTCCCGTACAGGCCGTGGATATAGTCCTTGACCTCCTTGGTCACGTTCCTGTACCGCTCCCCGCCGAGCAGGACATTGAGGACTGCCTGCGTCCCGACGATCTGGCTCGTGGGGGTGACCAGGGGGGGATAGCCGAGATCTTCCCGGACCCGGGGTATCTCGGCAAGCACCTCGTCCCAGCGGTTGAGTGCATCCTGTTCTTTGAGTTGGGATACGGTGTTGGAGATCATCCCCCCCGGGAGCTGGTAGATGAGCACATCGGAATCCACCCGCTCTGATATCGGGCTGATGAGTCCCCCGTATTTTTCCCGGATCTGCAGGCAGATATTTCGCGCGCTCCGGAGACGCAGGAGATCGATGCCGGTGTCGTGGGGGGTTCCCTTGAGTGCGGCAACGATGCTCTCCGTCGGGGGTTGCGAGGTTCCCATGGCGAATGGTGACATGGCGGTATCAAGGATGTCTACGCCCGCCTCGATCGCTGCCTGGTAACTCATCGGCGCAATCCCGCTCGTTGAATGGCTGTGCAGGCAGACTTTGATATCCACGGCTTTTTTGATCCCGGTGATCAGCTCCCGCGCTGCTTCGGGCATGATAAGTCCTGCCATATCCTTGATGCAGATGGAGTCGCAGTCCTTTGCAGCAAGTTCCTTTGCCATCTCGATGAACGTGGTGGTGTTATGGACCGGACTTGTGGTATAACAAATGGTCCCCTGCAGGTGCGCACCACACGATTTGACCTGGTCCAT
>JBFYKS010000154.1:0-3933 GCA_041305785.1 Methanoregula sp.
GTTCTCTTCCCATTTCCTGGTGCGTCCAGTACTCTGCCATCCGCACGGCCAAAAACTGCACCGTTGCCCGCCCCCGTACTTTGCTAAAATTTTAAATTTTTTACATAAATTTTGCTACAAAATTCAAAAAGTTTATGTAATTTAACTATCAATACGATACCAGGGGATTGCCGGATCTATCTGGCAGCACCCGCAACCTTCGACAAGGCAAACACCACAAAAAAACAAAAAAAAGCCAGACCCGTGCCGGCGGGGAAACCGGCTCCGGGCCTGGCCGGAGTTGTTCGAAATGAAAACCGTACTGTACAATGGAAGCCGGCAGGTACCGGTCGACACGCGGCATGATGAGTGCCTCTATGCGGCACCACGACCGGTAAAAACATCTGCAGATGTCCAGCATGTTGGAAAGGACCTGTATCTCCATATGGACCGCGGGAAGAACGCAACCTGGTACCTGCATCTCTGGTCAACGAACCGGGCGGCGAAGGAGAAGATCCTGCCCATGTCACCGCAGAACGCGGAGCGCTATCTCAGGAGCAAAGGTCTCATCTGCGACCTGTTCCCCAAAAGCGATCCGGTTGCAACCCTGTATCAATGGGGGTATGGCATAGCAGAAGAGTTCTGAACATCAGCACATACATCCCATCTCATCATATCCACACAAGTTCTTTGGGGCAACAAAACAGGTAATCCATGTTCCCCCTTTTTTTAAAACGGAAACCTCACCGTCAGGATGAAACGTGAGGAAGAGGAGGTTATTTGCACTCCTCCGTTTTCTTTACCAGCCCCGGGCTCTCCTGGCTCTGCACCATGAGACCGGCCAACAACCCCCCATGGGAGAAAAAGAAGGTCATCAGAACCCGGCTACATGAGGAACAAGCACGATCGTGTTGTTAACCAGAACGACGATGTACAACGCGATGATCGCGGCATAGAACCCGATGGTCGATCCCTTCACGTTCGCTTCAGCGATGAGCGAGACGGTGATGATGAGGAGCAGGGTTGCAGCCTTGACCATGGTATGGATGAGCGGGGAGGTGACGATGCCGGCCATGGCCGGGTTCAGTTCGATCCCGCCCAGCCAGAGGATGAGATGCGTTGAAACGATGTCAAGGGTGAAGAGTGCGGCAAGGATGAGCGTGAAGTCCGCGATCCTCCGGTCGAAGTGAAGGGTTGCCGGCAGGAGCGTGAAATTTCCTGCAGGAGTTCCGGTTCGCTGAACCTGTGCTGCCATGAACACCCATGGCGCGGGGCCCCATATAATATTTTGTGTTGAGGATAATTTTTGTATTGCCCTTAAATTAAGAATGAACGCTGAATTTTGCGTATTTTCCGAATATTTTCAACCAACCTCATACCCGGTGTGACAACCAGAGTTGCGCGTGCTATCGCGGGAATTGAAACAAAGACCCACCGCAGGGGAGCGTTTATTGCCCCCCGTATCACGCACGCACCGGTGCCGGGTCCGGCATCGATGAACTGGTTACCGGTTTTTTGGGACAGGCACGTTCTTGTGATCCGGGCCTGAAATGACCAGGAACGAATATGCACGTGAGTACCTTTTTCGTGAGCGGCTGCATACCTCTTTGATCCGATCTGCATGGATGCCAGCGAGAACCCGTTTTACCGGATCAGGGAACAGGTGCGTGCCATCACCGGTTATACGGACGTATCCCCCATCACCGGAGGGTTCTCTTTTGAGCAGAAGTACCTGCTGACCGGCGGGGATGCAACACCATACCTTGTCCGGATAATCCATACACCCCACCAGAATGACCTTTTAAAGAAACAGGAAGAATTCAGGATCCTTTCCCGTCTCCGGCAATACTCAAAGCTTGTCCCAAGGACAATTGCCTTTGGCACAACGGATGATCGAAGCCTCTGCTTCATGATACTCACGTACTGTCCGGGCAATGATGCTGAAGGGATTCTCGCCAGCCTATCTGATGAAGAGCAGTTCCTCCTTGGGGTCGAAGCCGGGAGGGAATTAAAGAGACTGCATGGTATGCCGGCCCCGGCCATGCTGCCGGAATGGTCGTGCACCATTTCTGCAAAGTTTAAGAGAAAATGTTGTGCCTTCATCGACAAGGGGCTGGATCTGCCGGATATGGATCTGCCAAAAATTACTGCATTTGTTGAAAAAAACCTCCCCGGCATCCGCAGTACCCGCCAGACGTTCCTGCACGATGATTATCACCCGGGAAACCTGATTATCCAAAATAAAAAATTATCCGGCATCATTGATTTCAACCGGTATGACTGGGGAGATCCAATTCATGATTTTGTGAAACTTGGATACTTCTCCCGGGCCATCAGCATCCCGTTCAGTGCAGGCCAGGTTGACGGGTATCACGGCGGGTCGCCCCGACCGGAGTTCTGGCAGAGGTACAGCCTGTATTGCGCTATGACAATTGTCGCTGATGTCCTCTGGAGTGCCCTGTATGAAGAGAAGGGCGGCGTTTCCGGGGAGATGAACCGGGCGCTACAGCGGGATTGCAGGGTCATTGCCGACCATGAACAGTTCACATCCGCGGTTCCCGGATGGTACAGGAATTATCAGCGCCCGGCAACGGTTCGTTCTTTTGGGTCTGGAGAAAAACGGTAAAAACAGGATCTCGTGGGGAGATGGGGTCACGGGCGCTCACCGCCTCATCGGGGCTCAGCCCGAGGAGCAGGACCTGCCGTGTATCCGGATCTGCACAAGGAGATTCTGAACCGGTAAAAAAAGAGATTATTTTCTCCGGGTGGGATGCGTTCCTTCCGCACACGGGATGCAGAGGCACTTCCCGTCAACCGTCCGGGTCTTTTGGTCCGCAACCGACTCACCGCAGCATGCGCAGGTGACCGATTTGAAGATCCGGGCCTTCTTTGGGGATTCCATCGTGATCTTCTCGATCTTCATGATCTTCTCCGCAGGAGCGTGGAGCACCTTTACCGTTTCCTTGTGCATCAGCTCGTGGAACTGTTCCTCTTCCTGCTTCGATGCGGTTCCTGAGAAGACCTTTGCCCGGAGTGCATTCATCTCGTTCGTGCCCTCATCCTCGCCCCGGTTGAATGTGATCCTGACAGCCTTCCCATCCTTCCGGTTGTAGAACGTGAACGCGTGCTTCCCGTAGTCCCTGATGATGAGGTTGCCCTTGCCGGCCGTTGTCCCGGCAATTACCTGTACCGCGTCCACGCCGCAGGCATCGGTCTCGCAGATGGCGACAAGGTCCTCGTCATCGGGACGCTCGACGCCCAAAGCCTCCATCGCCGCAACCGCTGCACGGTATCCGGACGCGATACCGGGGCAGGAATGCCCGTGGAACCGGATGCAGTCCTCGAACGTGATGGCGCGGGGGAGGTGGTGGTCGTGGTCGTGCCCGTGGTCATGGTTGTGGCCGTGATCGTGGGAGTGATCGTGTCCCTGGTCGTGTGTGTGATCGTGCATGATAAATTCCTCAGGTACTCTTGACCTGCCGGGACATAATCGTTGATATTTGCCCGCCCGGCCGGGCCCCGGTAATGTTGCGATGCGGGAAGGTGCACGCCCGGTTTGCCGTCATGGGTAATCCAGCCAAGACAATGTTTAAAAAAACTGCTCTGGAGAATCCTTTAGATGTGATGATGGGGGCAAACTTCCCCCATACCCCCATTACGAAGCTTGCTGCCGACCAAAAAGGGCGCCTGTGCGGCGGCTTCAATGAGCGGTATTCCTGGTATGGTAATCTGCCCCAGCGTGCCCCGTGAGGGGTCCTGAGGCGGGGGACCATCCTTTTGTCCAATACCCCTGATTTTAATCATTAGAGTGTGAACCGATATTGTTCATGCCGGTTTGTACAGAGCAGGTTTTTTTCAAACGCAATGGTGATCGCGATCGAAAAACCGATCTGAAACGATCGGACTTTGATTATTTTTTTTCAACCGGACCCTGATTGAAATTTTTAAAGCAGA
>JBFYKS010000155.1:0-3656 GCA_041305785.1 Methanoregula sp.
ATGCCCGGGCGGCATACTCCAACCTGCCGGAAGTGGACTGCTTCCTCATCAACTGGAACCTTGGTGGAGATACACCCGAGAAACACCGGGAGACCGTGGGTATCATTCACGAGATCCGGAAGCGGAACGAGGATATTCCCATATTCCTGATGGGCGAGCCCACCACGGCTCCGCCAACCTCCCTTACGATTGACATGATCAGGGAGATCAACGAGTACATCTGGGTTACGGAAGACACCCCGGAGTTCATCGCCGGGCGCATCACTGCAGCTGCCAGACGGTACCGGGAAAAACTCCTGCCGCCGTTTTTTAAGGAACTTGTCAGATTCTCCCGGGACTTCGAATACTCATGGCATACGCCGGGTCATGCCGGTGGCATTGCCTTTAGGAAGTCCCCGGCCGGCCGGGCATTTTTCAAGTTTTTCGGCGAGCAGCTCTTCCGTTCCGACCTCTCCATCTCGGTCGGGGAACTGGGATCGCTCCTCGACCATTCCGGGCCGGTCGGGGAGGCCGAGCGGTATGCAGCAAAGGTCTTTGGGGCCGACATGACCTACTTTGTGACAAACGGCACCTCCACGGCAAACAAGATCGTCTTTTTCAACCGGGTCACGAAGGACGATATCGTGCTTGTTGACCGGAACTGCCACAAGTCTGCCGAACATGCGCTGACCATGACCCATTCCGTTGCCGTCTACCTCATCCCCACCCGCAACCGGTACGGGATCATCGGGCCCATTCCCCCGGACCAGATGACCCCGGAAGCGATCCGGGAGAAGATACGGTCCTGCCCCACAGCAAAAACCTGCTCGTGCCAGGAACCGGTGCATGCGATCATCACCAACTCCACCTATGACGGGCTCTGTTACCATGCGGCACAGGTCGAGGAACTGCTGGGTAAAAGCGTGGACAGCATCCATTTCGATGAGGCATGGTATGCCTACGCCCGGTTCAACCCGCTCTACCGCGACCGTTTCGCCATGCGGGACGAAAAAAAAGATGCCGGCGGCCCAACCGTTTTTGCCACCCAGTCCACCCACAAGCTCCTCGCCGCACTCTCGCAGGCCTCCATGGTGCACATCCGGAACGGGCGCGTCCCTGTTGAGCACGACCGGTTCAACGAGGGGTTCATGATGCACAGTTCCACCTCGCCGCTCTACCCCATCATCGCGTCCTGCGATGTCTCGTCAAAGATGATGGACGGTGCCGGCGGCCTCACGCTCACCACCGAGTCGATCGAGGAGGCTATCCGGTTCCGTAGGACCATGGCGAAGATCAAGCGGGAGATCGGGCACCTGAGAACCCCGGCCGACTGGTGGTTTTCCATGTGGCAGCCGGATATGGTCACCAGCCCGTCAACAAAAAAGAAGATGGCGTTTGCCGATACGCCTTTGGATATCCTCCGCGACACCCCCTCGGCCTGGGTCCTCCATCCCGGCGAGAGCTGGCACGGGTTTTGCGGGCTTCCGGACGATTACTGCATGCTCGACCCGATCAAGGTCACGGTCCTGATGCCGGGCGTGAACGAGGACGGCACGCTCGCGGACTGGGGGATTCCGGCGGCGATTGTCGTGAAATTCCTTGACACGAAAGGAATTGTCAACGAGAAGTCCGGTGATTATTCCATCCTCTTCCTCTTCTCGATGGGCATCACCAAGGGGAAGTGGGGCACTCTCATCACCGAACTCTTCGAATTCAAGCGGCTCTATGACGAGAACGTACCGCTTGAAGACGTCTTCTCCGATCTCACGACCGCATTTCCGGATCAATACAAGGGCATGACGCTGCAGGACCTTGTTTTGCAGATGCATGCGTTCAAGAAGGAGCGCCATATGTGCGAACTGCTCCAGCAGGCATTCTCGATCCTGCCGGAACCTGCGATATCATATGCCGAAGCGTTCCGCAGGCTGGTGAAGAACGAGGTGGAGCGGGTGCCGGTTGCAGAGGCTGCGGACCGGATCGTTGCCACCGGCATTGTGCCATATCCCCCCGGCATCCCCCTCCTTGCGCCGGGCGAGCAGACCGGGGATTTGGGTGGACCGGTCCTCCAGTACCTCCTCTGCCTGCAGGACTTCGACAACCAATTCCCCGGCTTCTCCCATGACACGCACGGGATCGAGATGGCGCAGGGCAGGTATGTGTTGTATTGCACAAAGGAGCGATGACAATGGGCGAAGCCGGTTCCGGAACCGCAGGCAGCCTTTCGAACAAGAAGGTGCTGGGGCTCTTTGCCCTTGCCATGATCAACGTTGCCGCCGTGCTCAGTATTCGTAATTTCCCCTCGATGGCAGTCTACGGCTGGTCCTGTATCGGCTGGTACGTCATCGGCGCAATATTCTTCCTCATCCCCATCTCCCTTGCCGGGGCAGAACTTGCCACCGGCTGGCCGGAAGGGGGCGGGGTATATGCATGGGTGAAACAGGCATTCGGGGAAAAAGGCGGGTTTACTGCGCTCTTCTGCGAGTGGTCCAACAACCTTGTCTGGTTCCCGACCGTCCTCTCCTTCATAGCCTCGACCTTTGCGTTCGCGCTGACACCGTCTCTTGCATCGAGCGGGATCTTCATGTTCACGGTCATGATGGTCGCCTTCTGGGGCACGACCGCCATCGCGTATTTCGGCGAGGAGGTCTCCACAAAGTTTGGCAACATCGGCGTAATCATTGGCAGCATCATCCCCTCCCTCCTGATAATCGTTCTCGGGGTCTGGTGGCTTGGGTCGGGAGCCGCAATCGTCCTTCCGCCGTTCTCGATCGGTGCGATGATCCCGACAATCAGCTTTGCCACCCTGCCGTTCTTTGCAACGGTCATTCTCCTCTTTGCAGGGATGGAGATGGCCGGGTTCCACGCTCTTGAGACAAAAGATCCCCAGACCGATTTTCCAAAAGCCATGGGCATCTCTGCAATCATCATTGTCGTTTGCACGGTCCTTGCCACCCTTGCCATCGCAATCGTCATCCCGGCCGACCAGCTCAACCTCGCCTCCGGGGTCATGCAGGCGATCCAGTACTTCTTCACTGCCGCTCACATCCCGTGGATGGTGGCCCCGATGGCGCTCCTCATCACCCTTGGGGGCGTTGTCTCACTTGCCGCATGGCTGATCGGCCCGGCCAAGGGCCTTGGGGTTGTTGCGGAAGAGGGGAACATGCCCCCGATCTTTGACCGGACAAACAAGTACGGCGCCCCGGTCGCCGTCCTCGTCATCCAGGCGCTCATCGGTTCGGCAATCTCGCTGCTGTATGTCTTCCTCCCGTCCGTCAACCAGGCGTACTGGATCCTCTCTGCCATGACCGTCGAACTCCTCTGTATCGTGTATGTCCTGATCTTTGCCGCAGTGATAAAACTCCGGTACAGCCAGCCGGATACGCCACGCCCGTTCCGAATCCCGGGAGGCATGCCGGGAGTCTGGTTCGTAGGGGGCCTTGGGATCCTGGGCACCACGTTTGCTTTCATCGTGGGGCTCATGCCACCCACGTACTTCCAGACCAGCGGCATAGCGTATGTCGGTTCGGTACTCCTGGGCACCTTCCTGCTCGCCGTCCCGCCGCTTGTCTTCCTGCACCTGAAAAATCCAGCCTGGCTGAAGAAAGGGGGTGTGTCATGACCTCAGCAACAAAATCTGATATTGCGCTGGTTATCTTCCTGTTCGTTATTGCTCTGGC
>JBFYKS010000156.1:0-3740 GCA_041305785.1 Methanoregula sp.
ATTTAGGCTATCCTCCTCTTCTTTTTGCTGTTTTATTGGTGTATGGGGGGTGCTGCTTATCTTGCCTGCCAGCCAATAGAGAGAGATGGATTCCTATATCATCCGGCCGGAACTCCCGGGCGATGCCCCTGCGATATACGAGGTCCACCTCCAGGCATTTGCGCAGGACGGGGAATCCCGGCTGGTGAATGCCCTGCGGGAAGATGGCGACATCAACCCTGACCTCTCCCTTGTCGCCGTCCATGACGGGAGGATCATCGGGCACATCCTCTTTTGCAAGATTGCCATCATATCAGGAACCGTAGAGACCTCAGCGCTTGCGCTCGCCCCGCTTGGCGTCCACCAGGACTACCAGTGCCGGGGCATCGGTGCCGCCCTCATCGAGGCGGGACTGGACGAATGCCGAAGGCTCGGTCACCGTATCGTGATCGTGGTCGGTCACCCCGGGTATTACCCCCGCTTCGGCTTCACCGCAGCAAAGGAGTCCGGGATCTCCGCCCCCTTCCCGTGCCCCGACGATGCATTCATGGCGCTGCCCCTCCGGCCCGGCGCCCTCGATGGTATCGGCGGCACGGTCCGGTACCCGGTTGCATTCGATACCGTTGGCGCTCACACGTCATAGCCAAGAACCAGCCCGGCTCTCCTCTTTTTTCCCAACGGTTGCAAGATAGATCAGGAACTGATTCTTTCCGTCGATACCGAGAAGCATGTCCATGGCATCATCATCGAACGCCGCGATGGCGCATACCCCGCATCCCACGGCTTCTGCTGCAAGGTACAGGTTCTGGCAGACATGGCCGGCATCGAGGTGGAGATCGCGGTATCCCCGCTCGCAGTACCGCCACGTCATCCGGTAGGGAACGGCAGTCCAGAGAAAAACCGCCCCGCACCGGAGGAGGAACTGCTGATCGAAGCAGGCCGCGTTGACCTTAACAAGGAGTCCGGGATCGGTATCGATCTGCTGAAGCCGGTGGGAGAGCGCCAGGAACCGGTACAGTCCCGGCGCCAGCCCCTCAACGTCATTCACCAGCAGATACGTCTCGAAGGCATGACGCGCCCCGGCTGAAGGAACCGTGCGGAAGGTGGCCTGCGATCCGTGTACCTTCTTTACCCCCTGCGTGCACCACAGGAAAAAGGAGAGTTCATCCAGCGTGATGGGTTCGTGGACGTAATGCCGGACACTCTGCCTTTGCTCGATAGCAGTCCGGAGATCCACACGGGGGATTTCAAGGGATGCCGGCAGGGGGAGGTCGATAACAGCCTTCTTAAGTTCTGCCGGCACCTCAAGCGGGGGCTGGGGCACCCCCCTCTGCTGGTCGCTCTTCCCGATGTAATGGTATTTTGTCCTCTCCATGAACTCCCGGCCGATCCCGCGGGAGAAATCCGTTCCTGTTGTCATCGCATAACGCTCCTCAGAAGACCATATCCCCTGCCCGGCATGTGAGCATATCGGTGGCGGCAACATCACACCACACAGCATATACCTTTCCCTCGCTAACCACTCCTTACGACATGATGTCTGGGTCACCCCTTCCCGCCGGCATGGACCTGGCAGATTACCTGCACGACGCAGTACTGCACGCAGGGCAGTCCATGCAGGAGGTGTGTGTAACGCTTGCTGGCCATGAGGTAAAGAAATTCACCGCCGAGTTCTGGACCTCCCGCCAGCGGCAGGCATCCTCCCTCCACGAAGTCTCGTACCGGGCCTGCTTCAAGCCCCAGCTCCCCCGGTTTTTCATTGACCGGCTGACCAGGGCAGGCGATCTGGTGTATGACCCGTTCAGCGGGAGGGGGACAACGGTCATCGAGGCCGGCCTCTGTGGCAGGAACGTGGTGGCAAACGATGCCAACCCGCTCTCCCGGATCCTGACCGAGCCCCGGTTCTTCCCCCCGGATCCGGCAGCCCTCCAGAAGCGCCTGGATGCCATTCCCAGGAGAGCGAAAACCGCAGACATCGACCTGTCCATGTTCTTCCATCCTGATACCGAGAACGAGATCGTCTCATTGAAAGAGTACCTGAATGACCGGAACGAGCATGCACGGCTGGACCAGATCGACCGCTGGATCGCGATGGTGGCAACCAACCGCCTCACCGGCCATTCAAAGGGGTTCTTCTCGGTCTACACCCTGCCCCCCAACCAGGCAGTCTCGCCGCAGAGCCAGCAGCGGATCAACAAAAAACGCAACCAGGTTCCCGAGTACCGCGACACGCACCAGATCATCGCAAAGAAGAGTAAGAGCCTCCTGCGTTCGCTCTCCGGTTCAGAATCCTCAAACCTCACCCGCGCCGGAAAAAGCGCGCTCTTTTTGACCGGGGATGCCCGCGATACCCCGATGATCCAAAACAACACCGTCCAGCTCACGGTCACCTCCCCGCCATTCCTTGACATCGTCCAGTACCGGGAGGACAACTGGCTGCGCTGCTGGTTCAACAATCTTGACAGTGACCATATCGGGAAGGGCATCACCATGGCACGAACCCTTGACGCATGGTGCACGGTCATGGGACAGGTATTTTGCGAACTCTATCGCATCACCCGGCCCGGGGGGTACGTGGCCTTTGAGGTGGGTGAAGTGCGCAAGAGGACGATCCGGCTTGACGAGCAGGTCATCCCCCTGGGGGCAGATGCCGGGTTCACCTGCGAGGCGGTGCTGATCAACCAGCAGGTCTTCACCAAGACCTCGAACATCTGGGGCATTGACAACAATGCCTGCGGCACGAACACCAACCGGATCGTGGTATTTAAAAAATGAGAACGAGATTGTGGGCCGTGACCCGTAACACCCCCCAAATCTTGATATTTCCTTAAAAGGAATACGATAAGCAGCAGATTCGGGCCGTGCCCCGGTATGCTGGATTCGGGGGACGATGAAAATGCCGGTGGGTTCTGACCTGATCATGCGATATGGCCGGTATGCCCTTGTCCTGCTCATGGTCTTCTCCACCCTGTGCGCCCCGGCTCTTGCCCTCCCGTACAGCGAAAACGAGCATGCGATCCGGCAGGCACACCTCGACCTTGTTGCGTTCACCACGGAAACGGAGATGAACGCTGCCATCACCTACATCCATCCCCTGTACAGCACCAGTACCGCCCGGCTGAGCGTGCTGCTTGCAGAGTTCAGGGAGCAGGAAGCGTTCATCCCGACAGCAACCAGCCAAAATGACCTTGAGAACATCACGGCCCGGATGCGCACGATAACCGCAGAGTTCCGGAACGAATCACAGGTCCAGATGGAGATCGGGCACGGGAAACCGGATCTCCTCTCCCAACAGGTTGGAGCAGCAACAACCAGCAACCCGCATATCGTGCAGAGGGAGCAGGCCTACTGGAACATCCGCAGGACAAACCAGATCCGGGATTTCGACGCATGGGTGAAAGATGCGCAGGCGTCCCTCGATATCCTGAAGCTGCAGGGCTTCGATACCTCATCAGCACAGCGGACGCTTGCGGTTATCGGGTCAAAACGCCCCGACCTTGACGCAGCGCTCGCCGCAAAGAGCGAGGACCGGATCGCCACCGTAAACGGGGAGATCTCCCCCTTAACCCGGCAGCTGGGAGCGCAGGTGCAGGAGGCGCAGGCAGGGGTCTCCGAGGCCGAGCGGATGCAGTTCTTTGTAGAACAGGGATACCGGGCAGTGGCGCAGGCAGACCGGATCAACAACGATCTCATCGTCATCCTCCTCGACATCGGCCCGCCGGAAACCACCCTGCGGCAGCTCAAGATCGATCTGGCTTCCC
>JBFYKS010000157.1:0-7057 GCA_041305785.1 Methanoregula sp.
TACAGGGGTTCGTATACCAGACCCTTGTACGCCAGCTCCGACCATTTGTCGTCAACCATCCGCTTGAACGCCATCTCTGACCTTGTCAGGACCAGCGCTTCCAGATCGCGGTGGGCTTTGAGGATCACGGTAGCAGCAGGGTGCTCGTAGTTCTCGCGGGCTTTCAGGCCGAGGATACGGTTCTCGATCATATCATTGCGGCCAATGCCATGCTTTCCGGCCAAGACATTGAGCTTTTGGATCAGCTCGTATCCCCCGAGTTTCTTTTTGTTCAGGGCAACCGGCACGCCCGACCTGAATTCAAGGGTGATCTGCTCCGGGGTATCGGGCGCCTTTTTAAGGGACGCAGTCCATGCATAGATCTCCTCGGGCGGATGGTAGGCGGGATCCTCGAGATTTCCGCCTTCGATGCTCCGGCTCCAGCAGTTCTCGTCTATGCTCCACGGCTTGTCCTTTTTGACCGGGACGGGAATTTTATGCGTCTTTGCATACTCAATCTCCCAGTCACGGGTGAGGTTGAGTTCCCGGATCGGGGCGACGACCTCAAGACCGGCGCTCCGGATGATAAAATCGAAACGGAGCTGGTCGTTGCCCTTCCCGGTACAGCCATGGCCGATCGCTTTTGCCTTCTCCTTGTGCGCAACCTTCACAACTTCCTGGGCAATGAGTGGCCGGGCAAGGGACGTGCCCATCGGGTACCCTTCGTATGATCCGTTTGCTTTGATGGCGGGAAACACATGGTCTTTGACAAAGGTATCCCGGGCATCGATCGTGTAGTGTTTGTCTGCCAGTTTTTTGCCCTTCTCCGTAGCAACGGCAATCTCGTCATCCTTCTGGCCGACATGAACTGCAACCGTGACAACGCGATCATAATCATACCGCTCCTTTAAGAGCGGGATACAGATGGAGGTGTCAAGCCCTCCGGAATATGCAAGAACAATGGTGCCTTTTCCCATGATGGATTCTCCTTATCAGCTCAGGTTATCCTGTAATGATTGGCGTTTTCTCCTTAATATTCCCAAGGGAAGCCAATACCGCCCGGATGATTACCAGTCATCTTCTCGTATCAGAAGACAAAGAACAAAAAAAGTGGTTGTTCAGGCAGTTGATTCCTGAACGGGATATCGCTTTTACGTTACGCCATGACAACGATCTTTGCCTGCCCGGCGGGCTGGAAGGGGCCGGTGGTGTAGTCATATGCACCGGGCTTGTCAAAGATGACTTCAATGGTCCCGCCGTAGGGGATGGTGACCTCATCGGTGCTTCCAAAGTATGCAGCGGTTGCAACATCATTTGCAAGGATGTAGTGGGGCTTGTAGGGGTCTTCGTTCTTCCAGATAACCTTGGTACCTGCCTTCACATACACGGTTCCACTCGGCATGAGGGTCAGGTCCTGGGTGAAGGTGATGACGGATGTGGGGATGGGTGTGGGCGTGGCAGTCGGGGTCTCTTCGGGAGTTTCGACAACGACAACAACGATCTCCTTGGTGGGCTCTGCGGTGGGCTTCTCTGTGGGGGTGGTAACCGGGACTGCGGTAGGTGTTGGGGTGGCCACAGGTGCTGCCGGCTCGGAGGTACATCCCGCAAGCAGGATCCCGACAAACAGGATTGCAAGAACAACAAATAATTTCTTCATGCATCTTTTTTTGTTATTTCGGTATATAAGCATATTCAATTATTTTGTGCATTTGTCGTGCAGCAACGGCCCTTTTTTTTGTACGGGTCCGCATCCGGTCTGGTAAAAAAGGGGGGAAATCGGGGGATTCACGTCGGAATCAGTTCAGATAATGGCTGATTGGTTCGAGCGTGACCTTCTCGCGCTTGATGGCATCGATGGCGAGCGCCGCTGCCCGCGCTGCCTGAAGGGTGGTAATATAGGGGATACTGTAGTCCACTGCCGCACGCATGATCTGGTAGTGGTCCTGCCGTGACTGCTTGTCCTGGGGGGTGTTGATGATGAGCCGGATCTCCCCGTGCCGCATCATGTCGAGCACGTTGGGTGACCCCTCCTGGACCTTCCGCACAAGGTTGGCCTCGATCCCTGCCTCGTACAGGTAATCCACGGTACCTTCGGTTCCAAACAGGGTCAGGCCGAGATCCTTCAGCTGCCGTGCTATGGGGATGGCATCTTCTTTCTGCTCAATGTTGACCGAGATGAAGACATTGCCCTGGGTGGGGAGTTCGTTGTCGGCCGAGATGCAGGCCTTGTAGAAGGCAAGGCCGAAGTCGTAGTCGATTCCCATGACTTCTCCGGTGCTCTTCATCTCGGGGCCAAGCATCGTGTCTACTCCGGCCAGCTTGTTGAACGGCAAAAGTACTTCCTTGACTGCAACATGCTCAAACTTCCGTTCCTGGTACCCGAGATCCTTGATCTTCCTGCCCACCATCACTTTGGCGGCAATCTTGGCAATGGGGATTCCTGTTGCCTTGGAGACGAAAGGAACGGTCCGGCTTGCCCGCGGGTTGGCTTCAAGGACATAGACGATATTGTCGCGGACTGCCAGCTGGAGGTTGACAAGCCCCACGACCCCAAGCCCAAGCGCAATCTTCCTTGTATAGTTCCGGACCGTCTGGATGATATCGTTTGTCAGTGACTGGGTCGGGATGACACAGGCCGAGTCGCCCGAGTGGATACCGGCCTGCTCGATATGCTCCATGATGCCCCCGATAAGGACATCCTCGCCATCGCATACTGCATCAACATCGAGTTCAATGGCATTCTGGAGGTAAGAGTCGATGAGCACCGGGTGCTGGGGATCTGCCAGAACCTCCTCCTTTGTCATGTAGGCTTCCAGTTCGGCAGGATCATGAACGATCTCCATGCCCCTGCCGCCAAGGACATAGGATGGGCGCACCAGGACCGGGTAGCCGATCCGTCCGGCCATCTCCCGCGCCTCGGTTGTCGAATGGGCAGATGCATTGGGTGGCTGGGGGATGGCCAGTTTCTTCAACAGTTCGCTGAACCGGTCACGGTCCTCGGCAATGTCCATGGCGTCCGGGCTGGTCCCGAGGATCTTTGTTAAAAGGCCCCGGCGTGCCATCTCTTTTTCCAGGGGGACTGCAAGGTTGACTGCATTCTGGCCGCCAAACTGTACCATCACGCCCCGGTAATGATCTTTCCTGAGAATGTTGGTGACGTCCTCGAGCTGCATGGGTTCAAAGAAGAGCCGGTCTGATGTGTCAAAGTCCGTGGATACCGTTTCGGGATTATTGTTGACGATGTGGACTTCCACGCCCTCTTCGCGCAATGCCTTGACCGCATGGACGGTGCAGTAGTCAAACTCGATCCCCTGCCCGATCCGGATGGGGCCGGAACCGAGAATGAGCACTTTCTGTTTTTCGGTGGGGATGATCTCGCAATCCGGTTCCTGGGTGGAGTAGAAGTAGGGCGTTACTGCCGGGAACTCGGCAGCACAGGTGTCGACCATCTTGTACGAGGGCATCCCGGTGATCTCCTCGATCTCGTCGGCGGATTTTTTGGTCAGCCTGGTGATATCTGCGCTCGAGAACCCGTACTGTTTTGCGGTAACGATGTCGGCTTCGCTTTTGCTCTCAGAGAGCCGCTTCTCCAGCTCCACGATGTTCTTGATCTTCTCCAAAAAGAACGGCGTAATGGAGGTGAGCTGGGCGATCTCCTCGAGAGTGAATCCCTGCCGGAAGGCATCAAAGAGGCAGTGGAACCGTTCATCGGTTGGCCGGGAGAGGATCATGCGGATCTCGCTTGGGCTTGTATGCGGGCGCACCTCCGTGTCCAGCGAGCGTTTTGCCTTCATGAGCGCCTCTTCGATGGTCCGGCCGATTGCCATGACCTCACCGGTACTCTTCATCGATGTCGAGAGGGTCCGGTCAGCTCCCTTGAACTTGTCAAACGGCCAGCGGGGAACCTTGACCACAATGTAATCGATGGTTGGCTCAAATGACGCCGGTGTACAGCCGGTTACGGTGTTGGTGATCTCATCCAGCCGGAGGCCGATAGCGATCTTTGCCGACACCCGGGCAATGGGGTAGCCGGTAGCTTTGGATGCAAGGGCGGATGAGCGGGAGACCCGGGGGTTCACCTCGATGACCCGGTAGTCGCCGTTCTTAAAGGCAAACTGGACATTGCAGCCTCCCTGGACATCGAGTGCCCGGATGATCTTGATTGCTGCACTGCGCATCATCTGGAACTCGTCGTCCCTGAGCGTGAGGATAGGGGCAACGACAACGCTCTCCCCGGTATGGATCCCCATCGGGTCGACATTCTCCATCCCGCAGATGATGATGCAGGTATTTGCAGAATCCCGCATGACCTCGAACTCGATCTCTTTCCAGCCAAGCACGCTCTCTTCGATCAGTACCTGGTGAATTCGCGAGCGCGAGAGCCCGAGTTCGGCAATACGGATCAGTTCCTCACGGGTCTTTGCGATACCCCCGCCGGCTCCGCCAAGGGTATATGCGGGACGGACAACCGCCGGAAGGCCGATAGCCTCTACCACTTCGTCCACCTGGGTCATGCTGGTGAGGATCATGCTCTTTGGGATCGGCTCCCCGATCTCGAGCATCAGTTCCCGGAATTTCTGCCGGTCCTCGCCACGGTAGATCGCTTCCAGGGGTGTGCCGAGGATCTCGACACCAGCGAGTGCTCCCTTCTCGGCCAGTTCTGCGGTCATGTTGAGCCCGGTCTGGCCTCCCATGCCGGAGAGGATCCCGTCGGGTTTCTCCTTCTCGATGATCTTTGCTATCACATCGGCCCGGATTGGTTCGATATAGATGGTCTCTGCCATCTCCGGGTCCGTCTGGATTGTTGCAGGGTTGGAGTTGATTAAGACGACCTCGACGCCTTCTTCATGCATGGCACGGCATGCCTGGCTGCCGGAGAAGTCGAACTCTGCTGCCTGCCCGATCTGGATCGGCCCCGATCCGATGATGAGGACTTTTTTGATATGCTCAAGTTTAGGCATTATCCGAGCCTCCTGAACAGGCCGTCAAAATAGTGACATTCCGTATCCATCGGGCCGGCATGGGCTTCGGGATGGAACTGGACGCAGTTGATCCGTAAGTCCAGGTTCTCGAATCCCTCGACCGTCCCGTCGTTTGCGTTCAGGAACGTCACATCGCAGCCTTCAGGGAGTGAGTCCCGGTCCACCGCGTACCCGTGGTTCTGGGTCGTGATGAAGATCCTGCCGTCATGGTACCGGACCGGCTGGTTTGCGCCCCGGTGACCGAACTTGAGTTTGTATGTCTCTCCGCCAAGTGCCAGCGCTGCGATCTGGTTGCCCATGCAGATCCCAAAGATGGGCAGTTCCCCTATGCACTTTCTGACGGTCTCAATGGTCTTTACTGCGCGTTTGGGATCCCCGGGACCGTTGGTTAAGAAAAGGCAGTCCGGTTCAGCGGCAAAAATATCTTCAGGAGCGGTATCGTGGGGGAAGATGTACAGGTCGCCTTTCCGGCGGGAGAGACTGGTAATCATATTGGTCTTGAGTCCGAGATCGATTATCGCGATGCGTTTTCCTTTTCCCGGGATACGGTAGGGGGCTTTGCAGGATACTTCCGGAATGGGATCGATCTCCGCGGGGGAGGCAGCCTTCCTGGCAAGGGCAACGGCCTGTTCTCCGTCATCGCTCCCGACAATAAGGGCTGCTCTCAGGGTGCCGTGAACCCGGGTCCTTATGGTCAGGCTCCGGGTGTCAACACCGCACATGCCCAGGAGTTTCTTCTGCTCAAAGTACTCCCTCAGGTTCTGGGTTGCATCGGGCCTGCTGCAGATCTCGCGGCAGACTGCCGCCCGGACCTTGACATTCTGGCTCTGCATGTTCTGTGTGTCGACACCGTAATTGCCGATTGTCGGGAACGTGAAAAGGAGGATCTGGCCAAAATAGCTGGGATCGGAGAGCGCTTCCATGTATCCCGACATCAGGGTATTGAACACCAGTTCCCCGGTGCATTCCCCTTCAACACCAAATCCTTCCCCCCGGACAATATGCCCATCCTCAAGACCCAGGACTGCCTTCATGTATATCATAGTTAATGTGCCGGATTAGTTATTAACGATAATGCAGGTCCTGTCATGGTTTTAACGTTCATTTTTGCCTGCCCGCTGCCTTTGGATCTTTCCCCGTGCCGTAACGGATACCAATATATCGGATGGCTTCCGATAGTGGATCATTCCGCCGATTTCCGGAAAAAGGTGAAGAACCATGGGAACACTTGGACAGAAGATTGTTGATACCGATGTGAAGGAATTAATAAACCTGTTAAACAAGGCATATTCTGATGAATGGCTGGCCTATTACCAGTACTGGATCGGCTCAAAAGTCGTCAAAGGGCCAAACAAGGAGGCCGTCATCTCCGAACTCACCCTCCATGCAACTGAAGAACTGGCCCATGCCACCCTCCTGACCACCCGTATCATCCAGCTGGGCGGGACGCCCGTGACAAAACCGCAGGACTGGTACAAGCTCACCAACTGCGGATACGATGCCCCTGACGATCCGTTCATCGTGAAGATCCTCGAGCAGAACATCAAGGGCGAGCAGTGTGCCATCAAGACATATAATTCCCTCATGAAGAAGACAAAGGACAAGGATCCGGTCACGTACAACGTGCTCCTCACCATCCTCTCGCAGGAAGTGGAGCACGAGGAAGATCTCCAGGCCCTCCTTGAGGATGTCGAGATCATCATGAAGAACAGGTAGTGGCTGCCGCCATCCCTTTTTTGCTTTTTGTCGCTCAATCCCCGGGTATAAGTAGTACCTGGCCCAATTTCCTTTCATTGAACCGCAGGTGAAGATGACCATGGCAGTGGAACACGTTGACGGAAAGAACAAGGGAACGGTGATGCTCTATGCACTCTCCACCTGCGGGTGGTGCAACAGGACCAAGGAACTCCTGCGGCAGATGGGGGTTGCGTTCGATTATTCTTATGTTGACCTGCTCGATGGAACCGAACAGGATAACGCGATCGCACAGGTTGAAAAGTTCAATCCCAGCGGTTCGTTTCCCACGCTGGTCATCGATAATAAACAGGTGATCGTCGGGTTCCGCGAGCAGGAGATAAAGGAGGCACTGGGGTCAT
>JBFYKS010000158.1:0-5054 GCA_041305785.1 Methanoregula sp.
CTTGACTGATGAGATCTCGAATGGGCATTTCATAAAAAAACCGAATTGAAGCCGCCGCGGGGCGTCCTGCGGGGCGGCGGCCGTTCATCACAAACGGGGGTTTTGGGGGCGGATGCCCCCATCATCAATTCTAAGGTTTTCTCCAGAGCAAAAATGATTATTTGGACTCGGTTTTTGAAAATAATATTGCCCATGAAACCCGAATGGGGTAACAACAACAATGTTTCCGGACACAAAATTTGGTTCAGGAATATATACCAATCCTGCTCCCATCATTCGTGTTGGATTTTTGTGTTGTCAAGAGAGTAATGGGCGCTGCCGCCCCCCAAAACCCCCCCTTTTCGTCAGGGAAAATATTCCTTCTTTCCCGGGATGTAGAGCGCGGCCGTGTACTCCTCGATGAAATCTGCGTCCACGAGCAGGTCGATGTAGACCATCATCCGTGCAACCTGCACGAGTTCTTTGCGTTTCTCAGTGGAGAGGAGCGCAGCGCAGGCTCCCGATACGGAACCATTGCCGATGGCGTGGAACTCTGCATGCGGAAAAGCCGGGATGATGCCGAACGTGACAAGTTTATTCCGGTCCGCGTACTCGCCAAAACCTCCGGCAAGGAAGACATGGCGGATATCGTTGATGGTGAGCCGGTATTTCTTCAGCAATACTCCGATGGCCCCGCAGGCTGCGGCTTTTGAGTCCATCAGGTAGGCGAGATCCTGGCGGGTGATCACGATGTCCCGCCCGGTTGCCGTGCGATCCTTATCGACCAGCACATACTCCGGTCCGTCAGCACCCGGGCGCACACCGGGCATTCCTTCGACAAACCTGCCGGAAAAGTCGAGGATTTTGGCAGTTACCATCGCTGCTGCCGCGTCGATGATGCCGGACCCGCAGATGCCCCGGGGAGGATCGTTCTCGATCGTGGTGTATGAGACCGTCCCGGTACCCGGATCGATCGCGACATGGTCGATGGCGCCCCGCATGGCACGCATCCCGCAGGTGATCCCAGCCCCTTCAAATGCCGGGCCGGATGCGCAGGATACGGAGGCAAGCCAGTCGCGGCAGCCGATGATAACCTCGCCGTTGGTGCCAAGGTCAACAAGGAGCGACAATTCACCGGACAGGTGGAGACCACTGGCAACCACGTCCCCCACCGCATCTCCGCCAATGAACCGGCTCACGCCCGGAAGGCACCAGACCGAAGCTTGTGGGTTGACGTCCAGGCCCGCATCATGGGCCCGGAGGATGACCGGCTCGCGGGAGATTTCTGCATTCGCCAGTTCAAGAACGGAGGGGTCGCGGCCGAGGAAGAGGTAGTGCATCACGGTGTTGCCCGCAACACAGACATCATGAATGGAGGCTTCAGTGATCCCGCAGGAACCGGCCAGTTTTGCGATGACCTCGTTGATGCTGGCAACCGCCGCAAGCCGGAGCCGGTCAATCCCCCCGGGTCTCTTGGCTGCCGCAATCCGGGTGAGGAGTTCCTCGCCATGGGTGATCTGCCGGTTCATGCACGAGGCTTCTGCACAGGCAGTCCCGCGGACAAGATCGATCAGGATCCCGACAACTGTCGTTGTGCCGATATCGATGGCGATACCGTAGTTCTCCGCGGTCGTGTCGCCCTCTTCGATGGCGATGATCTCCGAAAATCCCGGCGTTGTCGAGACCGTCACGGTCAGCGTTTTTTCCGCTGCCAGCAGCCGGTCGTGCTGCTCGCGGGACATGCGGGGGCGGGTGCCCGTGTAGCCCTCCAGTTTCACCGACCGCTGGCCCACCGGCCTGCCCGCGACCCCTGCCGGGAGGAGGAGGTATTTGTTTACCGGGGGTGAGAGGGTGAGTGCCGGAATGGCGTAGTGGTGCAGGATGCGGGGCGAATCGATCCGGCTCTCGACCGGGATGGTGAACTCACAGTCGCCAAGGACATGGGTCTGGCAGGCGCGGCAGTAATGGCAGGCGATCTCGTCTTCAGAAAGCCCTTTGATACTTGCAGGCGTGCCGATATCGCACGGGCCCAGAACGAAGATAACCTTGCACTTGTTGCACTCGCCTTTGCCCCCGCAGATGCTCTCGAACTGGATCCCGGCACGGCGAACGGCTTCGAGCACGGTGGCTCCCCGGGCTATGGCGATCTCCTTGTTGAGCGGGTGGAACAGCACCGACACGAGGTCTTTATCCATTGCAATCTCCGTTCTGCTGCGCTTGCCAAAAATTTACCGGGCCGGATCTCTTTTATTGACCGTATGCCGGACAGGGATGCCCTGACGCCCTGCCTAATGCCAGCGTTCCCGGAGGAACTGCGGGATCCCGCTTGAGTCCTTGGGGCCGACCAGGATCTTCCAGCCGCTCGCTTCCTCGGTCTCGCCGCTCAGCCGGGCCGAGAGCCCCGGGATGATGAGCGTGGTATGGCCGACGAGGTTTTCCACCGCGTACTCCTTTAAGGCAGCTGCAATCGATTCGGCAGTGAAATACCGGCCAGCCACGGCACTCTCGACACTGAGACCCCCGGTATCGACCACAATGAGGTAGCAGTCAAGGTTTGCCGCCTTGATGTCAGACTCGACCGTGAAATACGTGAGGGCATAGTTGGTGGTGATGAGTACCGGGGACTTTTTGTCCGGCCGGCCGAAAGTTTTGACCCCGGCCTCGACCGAGACCGGTTTCCGGGGATCCGTGTACAGGTTGAACCTCCAGATGAGCTGCGGCAGAAGCACCCAGCCGTCCATGCTGTGCATGATCAGGAGATCCGCGTACCGGGACATCAGCATGGAGGCAGTTGTCGCCTCTTTCCATTTGAGCACGTCCTCGGAGATCTCCCCGCTGGTCCAGACTGTTAGGGGCACGCCAAGGAGCGGGAACCCGAAGAGTTCATCGAACTGCCGGCATGCCTGTGAGCGGATTTGGGTGAAGGTTGCGAGCGTTTCAGAAAGCCCGTCATCGGCAAAGGTACCGGGATCGAGGACAAGATCACAAACGCCATAATCGAGGAGGGTCCGGACAAGGGAGCGGAGTAAGGCGGGATCGCCCGGCGCATAGACGGCAAGGGGGGCATTATGGGCAAGGGCGAGGTCTGCCATCGCCATCCAGCTCTCCTCCATTGCCGCGTAGATGAGCGGGCGCCGGTCTTTTGCTGCAAGAAGACCCGCTTCCATCACCGCGGGATCCAGCGCGCAGAGGATGAGCGGGAGCGGGGTTGCACCGGCCACGGTTTTAACGGTCTCGGCAAAGGTGGATGGATCTTTTGAAACCGACCGGATGGCAACCGCGTTCAATTCGAGTTTCCGGCCAATGTAACTGTACGAGAACGTTCCGATGGCGGCTACCCGGTCCCGCAGTTCGTTCTTTGCCATCATGTCGTGGACATCGATGGCGATGGGGGTCGGGTTGTGGTAGGTGAACTCGTGGCGCCAGAGCACGTACTTTCCGCCAACCGTGATGGCCGTTTCGCCCGTGCCGATTACCACTGCCCGCACAGGGGGAGCCATCAGGATCGAGAGTGCTTCTTCGGCCCGGGTGTACTCGGGCGTGTGCAGGGGCGGGCAGTTGGCAAGCATCAGCTCGCCATTGACCAGCCGGGTGGCAAAGGCCATGCAGTTGGCCTCCCCGCACTCCCCGCAGTTGGTCTTTGGCAGGAGCTTGTACACGTCAATGGGACTGATCTCCCGGATGCTCTTCTTCCGGTTCGGGTCCGGGGACGCAGCGCCGCTCATAACCGCACCCCCACCCAGTCGGCCACCGGTTCGTGGAGCGCGGACGGGGTTTTCTCAAGCCGGCTGATGACATCCCGGATCGTGAGCACCGCGGCCGGGTGCATCATGAGGAAGAGGTCGATGCCCGCGAGCAGGAGCGTGATGGCATTGATCGTCTCCCAGATGGGGCCCCGCAGTTCGCGGGAGCCGTACTCCGGCGGCATCTTCATCCATGCCTCCCTTGCAGCCCATGCATTGGTGGCAGCGGAGATGACCGGGTGGGCGAGTTCAGTATCGCCCATGAGGGCCGCGTACCGGGCCCGCTCGTGGATGGTGAAGGAGTACTCAAGGCCGTAGCCGAGCGCCACGGTGGTTAAGTCCATCACGATCTGGTCCGGCGGGAGGTACTCGTAGAGCCGGCGGTTGAGTTCCTTGGCATTGTTCAGTTCAAGACCGGTGAACGCAAGGAGGACGTGGCCGTTCTTCTTTGCAGAAGTTGCCACGCTCTCAAGGGTCTTTTGCTCGGCCATGTCGAGGGTGACTGAATTGAGGAGCAGTCGTTCTCCGGCAGCCATGTCGGATATCGCGGCAAAGACCGCCGCATCCTTCTTCGGGTCACCGCATCCGCCCACAATGATCGGCACATCAACGGCCTGCAGGATCTCTTCAACCGTCTGTACCGCATCGGCAGGGGTTGCATCTTTAAGGAGGGGATCTGTACTCATCAGGTGAATGGTGACAACGTCTGCGCCGAACTTGTCCACGTTCATCTTTGCCCATTCGGCAGGCTGTTCCATAACCTCAGCAACGTTCTCCTTGAGCACCATGGGCAGGGAGACGGGCATGTCAAAGACATCAAGGGCAATGACCGGGGAGTGGGGGGGCAGGCGGACCCGGTCGGCATAGGCCGGCGTGGTTGCGCCCCCGATGGTGACCGTGGATCCCCGGCTGCCGCCGCCCGATCGTGTGGCGCCGAGTGTCACTTCCCGGATCCTGCCCGGGTATTTTGTCATGACGGGGGAGTAGGGCTCGCGGATGAGCGTGGTCGGCCGGGGCCTGGCCGGGGCAGGTGCGGGTGCGGGGGCCGGTGCACAGAACCCGTTTGACGGGATGAAGAGGTCGAGGTCCCCAATCTCCATTGAGAAGTTCTCCAGTTCGAGCTCTTTGACGCCTTTTAGCAGTTCGAGGATCTGCGGGGCGAGGTTGAGGATCCCTTCGTTGCCGGTCCCGTCCTTAGGGTTTCTTTGCGCCATGATGCTCACCTCCCGGCTTCCCGTGCGGCCGTATCGGCTGGATGATCACTTTCTCTGCTGTGATCTTTGCATTTTTTAAGATAATCCGGAACCCGGGGGTGGTGATGGGAATGTCGCC
>JBFYKS010000159.1:0-5329 GCA_041305785.1 Methanoregula sp.
CTATGGCAAGGAACATCTGGTAGGTGTCGACCGGCAGGATGCCTGCAACCATCCCGCTCTGGGCAATGATGAACGAGAACTCTCCCACCTGTGCCAGCGCAAGACCGCTCAGGGCGGCAGTCCGGAGCGGGTACCCGAGGGCGAGGGGTGCTGCCGTTGCAAGGAGTGTTTTTGCCACAACAACTACCAGGATGAGGAAGATGACCAGCCAGATGTTGGCGAGGGCAAAATGGATGTTCAAGAGCATCCCGACCGAGATGAAGAAGAAACTGGTGAAGATGTCCCGGAAGGGCAGCACGATGCTGACGGCCTGGTGGCTGTATTCCGATCCCGAGATGATGAGGCCGGCAAGGAGTGCCCCGATGGCAAGGGAGACTCCGGTAAACGAGACGAGCCATGCCACGCCAAAGCAGATCAGGATGACAAAGAGGAGGAACATCTCCTGGTTTTTGGTTTTTGCAATCTCGTAGAGGATGCGGGGGATGAACCATTTTGCGCTCACGATGAGCGTGACAACGATGGCGATGTCCTGGAAGACCAGCCATACGAGGTCGGTACTTGAGAGGAGCGGCTCGATGGAGAAGAGCGTGGTGCTTGCAAGGAACGGGATTGCCATGATCATCGGGATGGCGGCAAGGTCCTGGAAGATGAGGATGCCAAGCGCGATACTTCCATGCGGTGAATCGATCTCGCCGCGCTCGTGGAGGATCTTCAAAACAATGGCGGTGCTGGAGAGGGAGAGCAAAAATCCCATCAGGATTGCCTCGCCGGCCGGCCAGCCGAAGAGGAGGGCAAGACCGCAGAAGAAGGCAAACGAGAGGCCGACCTGGAGCGCCCCGCCGACCATGGCGATGAGCCGGATCTTCCAGAGTTCCTTGAAGGAGAACTCGAGGCCGATGGTGAAGAGCAGGAGGATGATACCGATCTCGGCTAAGGCCGTGACCTGCTCCTCGCTCTGGATGAGGGAGAACCCGTACGGCCCCACGATGATGCCCGTCAGGATGAAGGCAACGAGCGGCGGGACCTTGATCCGGTTGAAGACGAGGCCGACGATGAGCGCGATCGTAAAGACGATCAGGATGTCGGTGAAGAGGGTAAATACCATGGTGGAGCCTCTGCTTGTGGATCAACTGGTGCGGTTTTGGATAAAAAAGGATTGCCGGGATAGGGCCGGTACTACGAAACGTTTCCATCAGGGGAGTTTCGATATCCTTTTTACTTCCGGTATCGCACGTTATTATTACAAAAATGAAAATTCGTATCAACACGAGAGCCAAATATCTGGGGATTTGTATCCTTCTTGTCATGGTCGTCCTCTCATCGGGCTGCATCAACTCAGTTCAGGCCATGTTGAGCGGGAGCGGGACGGATGGCGGACTCCCGTATGAGGATGAGTACCCGTCAGGATTGTCTCTGGTGCCGGGACCTGATGCACCCGCCGGAGCCGCTGCTGTGCTGACTCCTGCGCCGTCCCCTGCCCAAACCCTCGCGGTCGATGTGGTGAGCCCGGACCCCTATGTCACAAAGGATCCTTATCGGCTTCCCTATCGCGACCATGGAAACTGGTCCACGGTCGATGCCGTGCGGGTAGAGAAGATCCCGCAATACTCGAAGTCATTTATCCTCCGGTCCAATGCAACCGCAGTCCGAATGAACGCTCCCGAAGCTCCGGTTGTCATCGATCTGACGTTCAGCCCCAAATGGGACAACCCTGACCAGACGAAGCAGGCGAGCGGCTCGTTTGTCCACTCAAAAGCTCTCGTGACCGTGCACCCGGACAATTCATCGGCTGTTCTTGAACAGGACGGATACGGTTGCGGGTACAGTACTGAAACGAAGAAAAAAATCACCCTTTACCGCGAGGGGATATTCATCATTACGCTCTCCGGGGACTTCATCGATGTGAAGATGGATGTCACATCCGGTGAGGGAGCAACAAAACCCCTGACAATCCCGGCATCATTGACTCCTGACATCTATGAGGAAGAGTACTGGTGAACCGGGTGTCAATGATGCATCGGAGATATCTTCGTATGAGCGGTTCACCATGACTCTTTTTAAATAATTGAAGAGATGAGGAGATCGGTCTCGCGTCTTGCTATCGAGCTGACGCCCTGCACGGTCAGTTCGCTCAGCGGGTAATAGGTCCCTCCGGAAGCCTCGGCAATGTCCCGGCAGTACCCCAGCTGGAAGTTCACAATGGATCGCTTCACCGATTCTGTATCAATGATGACGGTATGAATCCCCTCTTCCCGGAGTTGTCCTGCAATCGAAAGGATCTCGTCTTTGATATTCTTGCCGTACCCGATATTCGCCCGGCCATCAGAGATGAGGATGAGGAGCGGGATTAACTCCTTTCGCTTCTTCCTCTCGTTCATCAGGACTTCGTACCCTTTCATGAGTCCGCGGGCAAGCGGCGTTTTTCCGCCGGTTGGCATCTCTTTGAGCTGCTTGTATGCGAGATCAACGCTGCTCGAGAGGGGCATCACGACTTCGGCATCATTGCCCCGGAACGCGACAAGGCTGACCCGGTCCCGGTTCTGGTACGCATCTTCAAGAAGCGAGAGGACGGCCCCTTTTGCGCTCTCCATCCTCTTTTCGGCTCCCATGGATCCGCTGATGTCAACAACAAAGACACAGGTGACCGAGACCTTGCCTACCCGGCTCTTCTCCCGGATGTCTGCATCCCGGATCACGATGCTCATTCCTTCCTGTGCCCGATCCTTCTGGTGGGGGGCGGCGGCACGCAGGGTGGCGTCGAACGCGATATCCTTAAGCTCGTGGGGCATCCGGACTTTTGCGTACCTGCCCCGGTTCTCCGAAGAGAGCGTGTCAACCCGGCGGCCCGATACATACAGGCGCTTCATCCGGTCTTTACAGTTGTCATACCGGATTTGCGAGGTCTCGATGGGCTTTCCGATAGCAAAAACGAGTTCCGGGGGAGGCCGGGCCGAAGGAGTGCCGGACTCTTCTGGGTCCTGCGGTTCCGGCTCATCCCGTGGGGGTGGGGGTGTATGGTTGGCCTGCTGCTGTTCCTGCTGTTCGTTTACGTCGGGCTTGCTATCGTTTTTTTTTGCTCATCCTGCATCATGTCGTTGATCTTCTGCTGGTCAACGCGGGGATCTTCGAAGGGTTTCTTGCGCATCCGGTGTGGCAGGGCAAGGGCCATAGCCTCGCGGACATCCTCAACGGTAACCTCCTCGCGGCCATTGAATGCAGCGATAGTCTTGGCCGTTCGCACGATGGTGATCTCGGCACGGTGGGTCATAACGCCCATATCAACGCAGGTCTGGGCGATCTTCCTCACAATCTCATCGGAGATCTTCACCCGTGGCAGGATAGCCTTTGCCGTGACGATCTTCTCCGTCAGGCGTTTCTGCTCGGGCTCGTACTGTTGCATGAATGCATACGGATCAATCTCGAAAGCATCAGCCACCCGGACAATTGCGACCCGGTCATCCACATCGGCAATGCCTTCCACGGTCACCTGGAGCCCGAAACGGTCGAGCATCTGGGGGCGGAGTTCTCCCTCCTCGGGGTTCATGGTCCCGATCAGGATGAACTTGGCCGGGTGCGAAAGGGAGATCCCCTCGCGCTCAACGACATTGACCCCCATTGCGGCCGAATCGAGCAGCACATCCACTACGTGATCGTCAAGCAGGTTCACTTCGTCGATATAGAGGATCCCGCGGTTCACCGCTGCAAGGATGCCGGGTTCGAGTGCCTTGATCCCTTCCTTGATGGCACGCTCGATATCAATCGTGCCGATGACCCGGTCTTCGGTTGAGCCGAGCGGGAGGGTGATGACCTGCACTTTCTTATTGAGTGTATCGACATTCTCACCATGCTGAATCTTCTCGTTGCAGATGTCGCAGAGCTCCTGCTCGTTTGCCGGGTTGCAGTTGAACGGGCAGCCCTTCACGATCTCGATGACGGGAAGGATCTCGGCAAGGGCCCGGACTGCTGTCGATTTTGCGGTACCCTTCTCGCCCCGGATCAGGACGCCCCCGATCCGCTGGTTGATGGCATTGAGGATGAGTGCCTGTTTCATCTGGTCCTGTCCCACGATTGCCGTGAACGGGAGGATGTTCTTTCTGATGTGGTGAGCCATGTAACAGGATAGTGGTATCTCAAGTGTTATTAATTTTTATTTTTGTAGTAATGGATCAGATGATTTTCAGAATAATCAGAAAAAACGTGCAAATAAAAAAGAATATGTATAATAGATCAGAGCACTTCTCCCCTGCTGAAGCACCATGCGCTGATTCCGACAAGCACAGCAGATATAATGATGAGGATAGCGACATCCGTAACTATGCCGATGGCGGAATGTCCGATCAGGACACCGCGGAGCGCGTCGACTCCGTATGTCAGCGGGTCAAGGTAGGCAAAAACCTGGATCGCCACGGGAAGGTTCTGGACCGGGAAGAGCGCGCCGGAGAGGAGGAAGAGGGGGAAGATGATGAAGTTGGTCATGGTGTTAAAGCCATGAATATCTTTCATGAACGATGAGAGGATCAGGCCGATACAGATGAATATGACCGAGATGAGAAGCATGATGATGACTGACGCCCCGATCATCAGGGCGGGAGGAAGGGTAAAGCCCAGGAAAATGGAGAGGAAGAGCAGCATCAGGGCCTGGATGATGGAGGTTGTGGCACCTCCTGCGATTCTCCCGAGTACAATAGATACACGGCTGACGGGAGTGACCATGACCTCTTTTAAGAATCCGAACTGCCGGTCCATCAGCACCGACATGCCCGTGAAGGCCCCGGTGAAGAGGAGCGTCATGCCCACGATGCCCGGCACGAGATACTGCAGGTATCCGATTTCGGCCGGGAGCCCCGGGAACTCCACGCGCCGGAACCCGAGGCCAAGGAAGACGAGCATGAAGACCGGCATCGCAATAGCGCCGATCATCCGTGATTTTGCACGACCGAACTTTATCATCTCGCGGAGCCAGAGGATATAGATTGCAGCGGGCTGGATCATTTCATCATCCTCCGGCGCATCCCGGCATGGACGTGCCCGTGGAGCGATCCGCTCTCCTCCCGGATCGAAGATCCGGTGAGGTGGAGGAAGACGTCCTCAAGACTTGGTTTCCGCAGGCTCACGGACGTTATGGTAACTCCTGCTCCCAGTGCAAGACCAAAAATATCCGGAATCCGGGTCTCCCCTTCAGAAGCGGTTACGGTCAGGTTGCCATTTACATGAGTAATATCCGTGATCCAGGGCTTTTCCTTCAGGGGCGGAACCAGTGCGGCAGCATCCCCGTCAACACCGAGCGTGATGACATCTCCTTTTAGGATCTGTTTGAGCCCGGCCGGAG
>JBFYKS010000160.1:0-5974 GCA_041305785.1 Methanoregula sp.
TCATTGCCATCAGCCTTTCCCTTTTTCAACTGGTAGTCGGCATCGCTCTTGCTGTTGGCGCTATCTATCTTGCCCTCAACATCCTCGACAAACTCACCAAGGGCGTCGAGGAGTTTGAGGAACTCAAAAAAGGTAATGTTGCCGTTGCCCTCGAGATGGCCGGCGTCATCATCGCGGTTGCCGTCATCGTCCAGTCAGGCGTACTGGGGATCACCGCAGCCCTTGCCTGACCCTTTTTTTGTGCCGCGACCCTCGGGCTGACCGCGCGATATTCAACCGGATCCCGCAAGATCTCCGTATATCCGGCCCGGATTCCAGATTTTTTAAAATCGTCAAATCACACCCCTTTTGCCGATCTGGACAATCCTGAACAGTTATCCGGGCATCCATCGCGTTGGGAACAATTGGGATCGGGGCTGGATCTTCGCTCTCTTTATTGCGTCCCGAAACCCACGTGGGACCAGTGGCAGCATGCCGCACAAAAGGAGATTTGCTTATGAAAATACCCTCAATAATCCTTGCAGGCATTATTGCACTTGCACTGCTCTGCATGGTCACAACAGCCACCGCAGGGACTACTGAAACCGATGTGCAGGATTCACCGGATTCCATTGAATTCGAAGATCTCCCCCCGTTTGACGGACCAATTGGCGCTGACAGCCCGCTCTACGGGCTGAAACTCGCATGGGAAGACCTTGATGAATCCTTCACCGCAAACGAGAGCGAGCGGGTCACCAAACAGATGAAACACGCACAACTCCGCCTGTCAGAAGTAAAGGTTGAGCTTGCCAAAAACCGTACTGGCACTGCAGAACAGGCCCTTGACCTGTACTGGCAGAAGATCAACCTCACTCATATGAGGCTTGCTTACTTCGGGTCCAATGCAACCGGTCTCCTGCACGCACAGGAGATGCATGCAAAACACCAAATCGTGCTTGAGAATCTCATGATCTCCCATCCCGGCAACCCGGGCCTTGAGCGGGCGTACAACAACAGTCTGGGACTTGAGCAAAAATTCGAGGAAAAGACCCAGACACGCTTTGAGAAGGGAGTCGAGAAGAACAACAAGACGATAATCAGGGCATACCGCATCGGGGCCCGGTCAGAAAACCCGGCAGGAAATGGCGAAGGGGAGCAAAACGCGAACCAGGTGCAGGCCCAGAATGAGGAGAGAGGAAAGAACAGGGACACGGTTACGGGAACGCAGAAGCCGGACAATGCAACAGATACCCGGGGCAGGTCCGGACAGGATACCCCCGGTCCATCAAATCCCGCATCGCCCCAGCCGGGAAAATCCACCGATAATGCGATGCAGGGAAGCGGGAACGCAAACGGCAACAGTTCCGATAAAGGAAACGGTAATTCGCGCAGGAATTAATCGTGGATACCACGACCTGTCCGAAAAACCACCGGACAGGCAAGGTTTATTGCGGTGAAACGAAGAATACAAAAAAACGCCGGTGATTCATGAACACAAAACCCCGTAATGTGATAGCGGCCATCCTGTTCCTGTTCCTTGCAGCAGGTACTTTGGCAGCAGCAACAGCCTCGGCGCCGGGGTATACCACCACCTACACCATCACCGTAATTGACGACGGGAGTGCAACCTGGCGTATAGAATACCGTACCCTGCTGGGATCCGATGATGAGGTTACCAGCTTCGAGGCCTATACCCGTGACCTGCCCGCGATATACCTGCCGGAGGTACAGGATCTCATGCAACGGTCCGCGGCACAGGCATCGGTTAGCGCGTCGCGCGAAATGACCGTGAGCAAGGTGAAAAGCGATGCCGTAATCCAGGTATCCCCGACAGGGAAATACGGCATTGTGGTTTACACGTTCACCTGGGACGGGTTTGCAAAGGTGACCGGTACGGGTCTTTCCATCGGCGATGCTTTTGCCGGTGGCCTGTACCTTGCCAGGGACAGTACGCTCATCCTCCGGTTCCCGGAAGGGTATACGCCGGCGGGTATCGAACCTGCGCCCGACCAGCAGCGTGACGGCATCACCTGGTACGGCCAGCGATCCTTTGCCCCGGGAGAGCCCCGGGTGGTCCTTGAAAAGACCGCTTCTTCCCTCCCGGTCATCCCGATCGCTGCAGGGTTTGTTGCCCTGCTCCTCATCGTTGCCGGATTTATCCTCATGAGATGGCGGGCAGGAGCCGTGGACGAAGAGCCTGAAGAACCAGTGCCCTCTCTTTCGGAGGATGAAGTAAAAAGTGTTGAGGACCGTATTGTCCGGCTCCTTTCTGCAAACAGCGGGGAACTGTTCCAGTCCGATATCGTCCGCCTCCTCGGCCTTCCAAGGTCAACAGTAAGTGCATCACTTAACGGCCTCCACCAGAAAGGAAGCATCATAAAAGTGCGGAAAGGGCGGGAGAACCTTATCCGGCTAAAAAGGGATGAGACCGGATAACAGGCCTTGTACATCTGGATAAGAAAATTCCCGTATCCTTTTTTTTGAGGTTTTGACCGGACTGTACGGTACCTCAACAACAGTTAAAAAAAAAGGATGAGTGTTACTGGAGCCCAAAGGACTTCAGCGTGACATCTGCATTGACTGCACCGACATGGTATACGGAGCCGCTCGATACCTCGTTGATGACAACCTCAGCAGGTGAGAAGAGCGAAGTGTCGATCTGGTAGAAATCGTAGTTCGCTTCCTTGAAGATGTCGTTGAACGGCTTGCCGTACCCCTTGCTCTTGTTGCTTGGGATCTTGTCAAGGTAGTCCTTGATCTCGGGAGCGTTCATGGTGAGGCTGATCCTGCCGTAGTAGATGGTAGCATCGTTGGTGACACCCATGGCAAGCTTGGGCCCGCGGACCGGCGGGATGGGTGCGGATCCCATTGCAGAAATGACCTTCCTGGTATCAAACCCGAGCTCGTTGAGCTTGTAGATCGCGGTCTCGACACAGCGGCCGGCAACCTGGATCGAGCCGACCATGGATGAGGTTGGGGCGACAACAGCGCAGACATTGGCGACATCGATGTGGCATTCCTCGGCGATCTTGTTCATGACTTCTGCATTCGGGAGGTGGTCGGACTCTAAGCAGATGACGGCAACATCGTAGTCGTCCTCGTACTCAATGACCTCGAAGGTGTGCTTGGGCTTTAAGGAGAGCGCCCGGGCCGGGCCGCTGCCCATGGCAAAGAAGTTGCCCACCTTGACCGTCCAGCCGGCCTTCTGTGCACCAAGGCACGAGATGGCGGGGAAGTCAGTGTTCACATCGATGAAGGGCATCGGGATGCCCTTGATCTCGCCGTTGCGGAAGTTCACTTCGCCAAGACCGCCCATGCAGATCTCGGTAAATGCCCTGCCGGCAGCATAGCCTCCGCGGACGGATACCCCGCAGTCTACGATCCGTGCACCATTGTCCAGTTCATGGTAGGCGCAGTTGAATTCCTCGGCAAGATCTGCCAGATTATCAAAAATCTCGAGTGCCAGTTCGTTAACACTTAACATTTGGAAAAACCCCTGTATCATAAAAGAGGATGCATTACCGTATAATATTTTTGAAAATCGATAGGCGAAAAATTTCCGCACAATCCGGGGAAACGGCAATGTGCGGGATTTTTAAAAAATATCCGGGAATAAAAGTGGGGAGGTGCCGGTTCACCCAAGATACTCGAGCACCTTTGCTGGATCGTACCGGAGCGTGATGATACGGGTCCGGCCCTTGCCCTCCCGGTACTGGAGGTTGATGAGGCGCATCGCATCCATCTTTTTTACAATCTCGTAAAAACGGGTGTACCCGATTGCATTCTTCTCCTTGATCGCTTTGTACACATCCCCGGCGTTCATCTCGTGCTCTTTTGCACTCCTTTCGGCAAGGAACCGGAGGATAAGACGCTCCTCATCCTTTAGGGTCTTCACCGTGTAATTGAGGTGCAGGTACTTCGAGATCTCGTACGCCCCACAGATATCCTCCCGCTCGATGCTGCGCCGGGCGGCCCGTTCCGCGGAGAGGGTTGCACGCTTTAAGAGGTCAATACCCACGCGAAGGTCCCCGCTGTTCTGGGTCTGCTCCACGACAAGGTCGAGGAGTTCGTCGGAAAGGACACCGGAGAAGAGCCCCTGCATGACGCGGGCTTTCATGATCTCGCGAATCTCCGCATCGCCATAGGGCGCGAAATAGATCTCGGTAGGGCGGAAGACCGAGGCAACCCGGGCGTCCACCGCCCGGGATAAGTCCACGTCCATGTCGCTGATGATGACGATGACGCCGATCCGGGTGCCTTCATAGGTCTCGTGCGAGCGGAGCAGGGTATAGAGCACCTTGTTGATCTCGTTCTCGTACAGGAGGTAGTTGGCGTCGTCGAGCGTGACCAGGAGGACGATATCCTCCTTGATGAGCATCCGGGCGATGGCGTCGAAGACCTGCTTGAAGGAGGTGCCGGACGAGGGGGGCAGGTGACCGGAGAGTTTCCGGTAGATCTGGGAGACGATGGCGAACTTGGTGTTGTCGATCTGGCAGTTGATGTACACCGGTACGAGCTTCTTGGTCGTCTCCTCGATCTCGGCAAAGAGTTTCTTTATGCTGGTGGTCTTTCCCGTGCCGGGGAGTCCCTTGCAGACCGTGTTGAGCGGACGGCCGCCCCGAAGCCCGGGCCGGATCTGGAACGCCAGCTCGCGCATCTGGGCATCACGGAACTCGAACTGCTCGGGGACATAGTCGATCTCGAGAACGTCCGGGTCGCGGAAGAGCGATTCGTCCCACATAAGCAGGTTCTTCTTCATTGCTGTACAGGTTTACCGCATCGGTAATAACTGCATTGGACATCGTTTGTGTATCCGGGCTCGGAGTTCGGGGCAAAAAGGAGACGGGATCCCCCCCTGCCCGACAGGGAGGATGGCACTGCCTCCAAATCCCCGGGTAAAAAGAAATAAATTGCTGGTTATCGACCACTAACCAGCGGCGATGATGAAAGTTACCCCCACTGATATCATGATGAAGCAGGGGTCTGATGCCGCTTTTGTTTTACGCAAACAGGAACGATAAGAATTCCGTTGCATTCTTCATCCCGAGTCCGCCCGTTGCTGCCGCCGCTTCCGAATACGACCCGGTATTGTCCGTGCCTTTTCCGCGTATCACGAACGGCACGGGATCGCGGGTATGGGTCTTTATGCGGATCGGCGTCGGGTGATCGGGCAGCACAGCAACAACGCCATCGAACCCGTCAAGGATCGTGCCCACCACGCCGTCCACGCGTTCGATCGCCTTCACCTTCTCCTCAACACTCCCGAGATGGCCGGCCTCGTCAGGCGCCTCGATATGGACGTAGACAAAGTCAAGGCGTTTTATCGCGTCGAGCGCGTACCGGGCCTTGGCTTCGTAGTCAGTATCAAGATAACCGGTTGCGCCCGGGACACTGATAACCTCCATTCCGGCACAGCGGGCGATCCCGTTGAGGAGGTCGACTGCCGAGATGATCCCTCCTCTCTTCCCGTACTTCTCAAAAAACTGCGGGAACGCAGGTTTGTGCCCCCCGCTCCATGGCCAGATGCTGGTTGCCGGCCGTTTTCCTGCTGCAACCCGGGCGATATTCACCGGGTGACCGTCAAAGACCTGCCGGCTCGTCTCCATGCACCGGAGGAGGAGATCCGCATCGCCGCCCTCGGGAAGGGAGAGGAAGATGTCCTGCCCCACGATATCGTGCGGCGGGGTCGTGGCGGCACCTTTCCCGCCATGGACAACGAGCAGGTTCCGGTAGCTCACCCCGGCCTTGAGTGAAACCTCCGGAATCTCCTTCTGGAGCGAGGCAAAAAGCGCCGCTCCTTCGGCACTGGTAATGTGGCCAGCCGAGAAATCGGCCATGGAGTTCTCCTCGATAGTAACCAGGTTGCACCGGTACGCAACATCCTCCGGCGCAAGATCGACGCCCATGCTCAGCGCTTCAAGCGGGCCCCTGCCGGTGTAGTATTTTTCCGGTGCATACCCGAGGACGGCCATATTGGCGATATCGCTGCCGGCTT
>JBFYKS010000161.1:0-2639 GCA_041305785.1 Methanoregula sp.
CAATACTCCTGATTTTCATCATTCGGGTGTGAACCTCATTGGTTCATGTGTGTTTCTACAGAGCAAAAAACACTGATAACGCTTTCCATTTTACTACGATCCGGAAGGCATATTCCGGACAAAATCCGGACAAAAAAGAAAAAAAACCACTCACTTTGCGGCACTTACGATCTTGATGATATCGCCGTCCTTGAGCTCGTGATTTTCCTTGATCCGCATCTTGGTCCGGGCATCGACTGCGTACAGGAACCCCTTGCCGATATCCGTGTGCACCTGGTAGGCAAGGTCGTGGGGTGTTGAACCCCGCCGCATCAGGAACGCATCGGGCAGCACATCGCCCTGCTTGTTGCAGTAATGGTTCTCATCCTCGACCGGGTAGACCACGATCATGTTGAGCAGCTCAAAGACGGCCCGGTTGATGGCCTGCTGAACACCGGTGCCTTTGCACTGCTTCATGACCTCGGCAATCTTTGCAAGACCCGCTTTCTGGGCAGGGGAGAGCGTTGCCTCATTGGCAATTTTGAACTGCTCGTCGCCCGGCAGGTACTGGATCACGTTTGCTGCAACCGCGTTCCGGAGCGCCAGCTCGGATGCCGCGCTGGCAAACGCCACGTTCTGTGCGGCAAGTTTCGTGCGCAGCGCTTCGGGGGTCTCGTCAAACTTGTTCCCCACAACCAGCATCGGTTTTGAGATCTTCACGATCTCCGCACAGAGGGGGATGAGATCCTTAATCTCTGCATGCACGAGATCGAGTTTGAGTAAAAGGGAAACATCCCGGACATCTTCCATCGTGATACCGAGGCCAACAAAGGTATCAGCAATGCCCTGTTCAATGACATTTCCTTTCCCCTGCGACTGCCGGCTGATCCGGGACCAGTGCTTGTCCAGGATACCGTGGACCCACATCGTCATCTCCTGGAGAAGGAACGTGACATCCACTTCCGGGTCATGGTTGCCGGCCCCGACCGGGTTACCCTCGCTGTCCGTTCCCCCGCTTGCGTCGATCACATGCAGGATCGCATTCGCCTGCCGGAGGTTGTCGAGGAACTGGTTGCCCAGTCCCTTGCCCTTGTGGGCATCGGGAACGAGCCCGGCGACATCGATGAGGTTGACTGCAACAAACCGGTTGCCATCAGTGCAGTGCGTGCACTTGACATTCAGGCCGGCACAGGCGCATCTCGTCCGGACATAAGCCACCCCGAAGTTCGGGTTGATGGTGGTGAACGGGTAATTGGCAATCTCGGCATGAGCCATGGTGGCAGCCTTGAAAAAGGTCGATTTTCCGCAGTTGGGTTTTCCTGCAAGGGCAAGGGTTAACATGACAATACCTCATTGTTGGTTTTTTTATTAGAGCGTGTTCCGGATATAAAAAAACCCGGACCGAATCTGACAAAGCTTTTCATCCCGGCTTATTAAAAGGTACTTATGACTTTTCGCGAGAAAAAAACCTATTATTTCGACAAGCCCGGCCCGGAGAACACCGCGGATGCTGCCCGGTTTGCCATCGGGCGGGCAAAGGAGTCCGGCATAAAAACCATCCTTGTTGCCAGCACCTCAGGCACATCCGCTGAGGTGTTTCATCAGGCAATGAAGGGATCCGGCCTCAGCCTCATCGTCATCTCGCATGTTACCGGCTTCACAAAACCCGGCGTCTGGGAGTTTGATTCCGGAACCGCAGCCCGGCTCAGGTCGGAAGGAACGACCATCGTCACCGGTACCCACACCCTCTCCGGTCTCGAACGTGCGATCTCCCGGTCCCAGAAACTGGGCGGCAGCTCCCGTACCGAAGTCGTTGCCGAGACCCTCCGGCGCACGGTTGCCATCGGCCTCAAGGTTGCCGTGGAATGTGTCCTTATTGCAGCAGACCAGGGAGCAATCGGTGTTGACGAGGAAGTCATTGCAGTCGGCGGCACCATGAGCGGGGCAGACACGGTCTGTGTCATCAAACCTGCACATACCGCAAACTTCTTTGATCTCCAGGTACGCGAGATCGTTGCCATGCCCAGGAACCGGTGACAATGGCAATCGAATCATTCCGGGAAGCGATCCGTCTCCTCACAAGGATGCCGCTTCTCTGGGTACCGGGACTCCTTGGCGGGATGATTGCTTCAGCAATCTGGCTCCTCTATCATTTCACCGGCGCGTTCTTCACAAGCCGGCTCATCGTTCTCTTCGGGCTCGTCCTGCTGGTGGCAGTTGTCGGAACGCTCATCCTCCTGCGCGACAAGGGAGGCGACTTCCGGACAATGATCCGCGGCGGGTTCCAGTATTACTTCCGGGTCCTGCTCCCCTTCCTGGTCATCATCTTTGCGCTGGTCATCATCTTCATCCTGCTCATGGTCACCTTCGGGTTTACCGGTATTACCCCGGATCCCGCAACCCTCAGCATTGCCACAATCTGTGTCCTCATCCCCACCCTGATGCTCACCTTCTTCTTTGACATTGCGGCAGTCTTTGAGGACAGGAAAGTCTTTGAATCGATCCAGCGCAGCATCGTCCTTGTCTCTGATAACATCGGGGCGGTTCTTGCGTTTTACGCGATTTGTGCCCTTGCCAGCGTCACCATCATCTTTTCGCTCATGATGGTATGGGAGATCGCGCTCTATGAAAAACTCGAGCCGATAACCCAATTCAATGAG
>JBFYKS010000162.1:0-2531 GCA_041305785.1 Methanoregula sp.
AATTCAGGTCCGATCTGAATCCTGTTCCACAGGTCCGTTCCCGGCAATGCGGTATTTTCCCGCTGGTACCCGGATCTCAAAACGGGCGCCACAGCCTGACGAAGCGGTCTCGCGTATAGTGATGCCGGTAATCGCGAGGATCTCGCGTACCAGGAAGAGACCAAGACCGGTATTCTCCCCGTACCCGCGGGTAAAGAGCTGCTGCCGGTCATGGTCCTTTATCCCCACTCCGTCGTCTTCGACAAAGAGGGTCAGGGTATCATCGTCCTTACGGGAAAAAACACGGATCGTGGTCATCTTCCCGCCGCCATACCGGAGCGCGTTGTCAAGAAGGTTGTAGAATGCCTTCTCAAGCAGCGGATCGGCAAAGATCCCGATTCCATGAACACGAATGTCGAGCTGAATCGTGTTGAACGGAAGTGCCAACGCCGATTTCCGGATGACGGCCTCAACATTTTGCCAGACCGGTGCTTTGATACCCATACCATCAAAGAACGTGGTAAAGTCGATCTGCTCTCCGATGATTGAGGCAATCTTCTGCTCACGGGCGATAAGATCCAGCATCCGGTCGGGATCGTCAACTGATGCACGGGAGAGTTCGAGCCAGCCATTGAGAGCAAGGAGCTGGTTTCGGATATCATGACGGGTGATGCTGGTCATGAGCGTGATCTGCCGGTTAGCCTGCCGGAGGGCATTCTCCACATCCCGCATCCGGGTCATGTCATGGAGGATTCCTTCAACACCCGCGATGTTCCCGCTCTTGTCGTAGAGTATCCGGCTGCTCGCGGTGGCTGCATGGAGTTTTCCATCGCGGCTTTTGAGGGTGAGGGGATACCCGCTCACAACCCCCTTCTCCTGAAGGATGGCCATGAAGGCATCCCGTTCAGCCGGATCGGCATAGAAGGCCGATGCCGGTAATGTGCCGATGACCTCATCTGCCGAATCGTAACCCATCAGGCGTATCCCGTAGGTGCTGAGCATGGTAAGGACTCCGTTCGTATCCGTACGGTAGAAGACATCCTGCATGTTCTCGATGATGCGGCGGTAGTTCTCCTCACTCAGCCGAAGGGCTTCTTCTGCTTTCCGGCGCCCGGTGATGTCGCGGAGTATCGAGATGATGCCGCGCACCGATCCTTTCTGGTCATGGAGGGTGGCGCTGTGCATCTCAACATCCATGCAGGATCCATCCTTCTTCACCATGCGATAGATGTGACTGGACAGAACCGGTCGTTCCATCAGTTCCCGGAAACATTGCATGGCTATACCGCGATCCGGTTCGGCTATCCATTCCGTAACATGCGTCCCTGTTGCCTCGCCAGGATCCGACAGGCCGAACATCTCAAGCGCTCTTGGAGACACGTACGTGAGAATCCCGGTCCCATCGATCATCGCGATCCCATCCGGGGATGTGGTGACAAGGCTCCGGTACAGTTCTTCAGACTGCCGGAGCGCCTCTGCATCCCGCTTTCGTTCCGAGATGTCGCGACAGATATAGATCATCCCGTACGGGACCCCTTCTGAAGTCCTGAGCACGTCCCCGTTCACTTCAAGGGTGACGCGGGTTTTGTCTTTTGTTACAAAGACATACTCTTTTGGCCCGAGCGGGCGCTCGAACATCAGGCGGGTATTCTCTTCTGCAAGCGCACGGCACTCCGGGGCAAAGAAGGATAACACGGAGGTGCCAAGGATCTCAACCGGACTCTTGCATCCGCTCAGTTTTACCGCATTATCATTTGCAAAAGTGATGGTTCCGTCCAGATCGGTCCTTACGATAATGTCAGGAATTGCCGAGATCATCTTCCGGTGCAGTTCCTCGCTCTTTGCGAGTGCGGTTTCTGCAATCTTCCGTTCGGTATTATCGCTGCCGATGCAGAGCTGGCCGATGAATTTTTTGTTCTTGTCAAAGAGGGGGCGGTTCTCCCACCGGATCCAGACGCGTCTTCCCTCGCGGGTGATGTTCTCGTTCTCATTATGGAGATAATCTGACGGATTTTTAATGATCTCCTCAATCATGCGCCGGAGGTCGCGGCCGGACCCGGATTCGGTTGCCGGAACGATCGTCCCGACCACCGGTTTTCCAAGGATCTCGTCCTCAGTATACCCGAAAAACCGCTGGGCATATTCATTGAAGAAGGTGATCTTTCCGTGCGTATCCCATTTCAGGATGATACTGTTGGCATTCTGGACCAGGTCGCGGTATTTCTCTTCGCTCTCGCGGAGCGCTTCTTCTGCAATCTTCCGGTCCGTGATATCGCGGGCAGAGGTGATGACCTCAGTAACCGTGCCGTCAGGCCCACTCACCGGAACAAGCATCCAGTCAACCCAGACACCGGTTGAGGGAAGGAAAAACTCGATCCGGTTGATCCTCCCGGTTGAGAAGACCCACAAAAGCGCATCTTTTTGGATCTTTACCAGGTCTTCCGCAAATCCGAGCTCGGCATGGGTCTTCCCGATGAACCGGTCAGCCGGAATACCGCTTAACGACTCGGCCATCGGGTTGACATAGATGTGCCGGAGATTGCGGTCAAAGA
>JBFYKS010000163.1:0-8066 GCA_041305785.1 Methanoregula sp.
CAGCCGGGATCGGGCCGGCCGATCCACTGCATCACGTGCAGGAAGTTGAGCAGGAAGAGGCAGACGAGCCCGATGACCGCATTCACGATGAGGGCCGAGACCTGCCTGAGCAGGTACCAGATGATCGCGACGATGATCACAACAAGGATTATGGCAATGAGGATATCGCTCATGGTATTCTATTAACCAATGAATTTCCGGTCACAATACTTTATCGGTATGATGCTTTCTTGTCTCCACGGGAAATGGAAAAGAAAACATTTTTGTTGCAGAAACCAGCATCTCTTTTTATCTCAAAGGCGATGAAGTCCGCCATAACCGCCCGGCGGGGCTGATGACTTCTGTTTTGCCGGCATGCCGTATGAGCGTGCAGTGATTCCGAAGCCGGCGGACCTGCACAAGCGCCGGTATGCCGGTATTCGCCTTACATTCGCACGGCCGGATAAACCGGTGAATGAGGTAACGAGGTTGTGACACACGATGAAAACAGCAATAAAAACAATCCATGCACGGGAGATTCTCGATTCGCGGGGCAACCCGACGGTCGAGGTGGACATTGTACTCGATGACGGCTCAAGGGCACGGGCAGCGGTGCCTTCCGGTGCATCGACCGGTATCCATGAAGCCGTTGAACTCCGCGACAGGGACGCGAAACGGTTTGGCGGGAAAGGGGTTCTTACGGCCGTCGGAAACGTGAATTCGGTCATCGCACCGGCGCTTGCCGGGAAGGATGCCAGCGAACAGGTGGCAATCGACCGGGCGATGATCGCGCTCGATGGTACTTCAAACAAGGGAAAACTTGGCGCAAACGCGATCCTCGGGGTATCGATGGCAGCAGCCCGGGCCGTTGCGGTCTCGCAGGGCATCCCGCTCTACGAGTACGTAAGTAACGACAAAAAGTTCCTGCTTCCGGTCCCGATGATGAACGTGCTCAACGGCGGGGTGCACGCCCAGTGGCAGGGCGCGGATTTCCAGGAGTACATGATCGCGCCGTTCGGTGCCCCCGACTTCCCGACAGCATACCGGTGGGGTGCTGAAACCTACCATGCCCTGCAGGCAATTCTCAAGAAGAAGAATTACCCGACCGCTGTCGGAGACGAGGGCGGGTTTGCACCAAAAGTCGCCTCCAACGAGGAGCCGCTCGAACTGATCACGGCAGCAATCGAACAGGCAGGATACCGGCCCGGCAAAGACATCGGCATCTCGCTCGACCCGGCATCGAGCGGGTTCTTCAATGACGGGAAGTATGAGCTGAAACGGGAAGACCGGAAGTTATCTGCACAGGAACTCGTTGCGTACTATGCAAAACTCGTAAGCACGTACCCCATCGTCTCCATCGAGGACGGGCTTGCCGAGGATGACTGGGGCGGCTGGAAACTGCTCGCCGCAGAGCTCGGTTCCCGTATCGAGCTGATCGGTGACGACCTCTTTGTTACCTCTACAAAACTCGTCCGGCGGGGTATTGAGGAGAAGGTAGCAAACTCCGTGCTCATCAAGCTCAACCAGATCGGGACCGTGACCGAGACCCTTGAGACGATCGGTCTTGCAAAGCAGGCCGGCTGGGGCATCAACGTCTCCCACCGGAGCGGCGAGACGGTTGACTCGTTCATCGCCGACTTCACGGTCGCGACCTGCGCCGGTAAGATCAAGACCGGTGCCCCCTGCCGGGGCGAGCGGGTGGAGAAGTACAACCAGCTCCTGCGGATTGAGGAGGAGCTTGGCAGCAGGGCAGTCTATGCCGGAAGGAAAGCGTTTGTCCGGTGACATACCGTGACAACCTCCCCTGACGACAGCCCCCTGAACGAGAACCAGCAGCGCCGTCTCCGAATCACCTGCGAGCATATCGATCGGATTCTGAGCGAGATCGAGAATATCCTTAACGAGGCCGGGTCGGAGGCTGCATTTCCTTCGTACATCACCGACATCACCGCTGCCCAGCAGCGGGTGGTTGAAGACTATATTGCAGGCGTCCGGGTCCAATTGACCCGGACACTGGACCGGCAGAAAATTTTGAAAAATCCCCCGGCCATTCCAGTCTCGCGGGCAATACGGTCCCGGCTCTATTCGATTGACATTGCTGCCGAAGAGATCAAACCCCGGCATATGCGGGGATTTGGCAGAGTGTCCAAAACAGCCGCTACAGAACTGAACAATTTTGCGGGGGAGTTGCAGGAAAAGGCCATCGAACTTCACGAGTACATCGAAGATAAAGCCGGCTCCCGTGAATGCAGGCTGTGACGGATACCCCTCATGTATCAGAGGGGGCCGCCGTGCCGGTCGAATCTCCGCGGGTTCCCTGAAGATCTCTTTTCTGTCCCATCTGCACTTTCTGGACGGTGACCAGCCCGTGCTCCACCATCGCTTCAACTTCGGGGACAATTGCCATGATCCTCTCTTCGGTATCCACCACGTCGATGATGACCGGTAGGTCGAGCGAGAGATTGAGCACGTCAACCGTCCGGATCCTGAGATCCTGGCCGTATCCGGCCATGCCCCGGAAGACCGTGCAGCCGGGAAATTTTCTCTTTTGGAAATAATCCACGAGATACTTGTACGCCGGTCTCTCTTTGATGCGTACTGATTCAGCAACATAGATTCGTAACAACATTCCGTCCGTCAGCATATTTTTCCCCCTTACATCAGCCACAGGATAAGGAGCCAGCCGCCGTATACTCCGGCGAGGCTGCCTGCAACATTGATGAGTGTATTGGTAATCACCGTATGATAATCATGGTCTTCAAGCATGCGGAAGGTCTCGAAACAAAACGTCGAGAACGTGGTGAACCCGCCAAGCAGCCCGATACCAATAAGCCAATAAATATCGCCGGGAAGTGCGGCAAAGACCACCAGCGAGAAAGCAAAACTCCCAAGAATATTTACGAGCGCTGTACCTGCCGGAATCCCCCGGACCGGTTGCAGTTTCGAGAGTTCGAACCGGAGGATCGATCCGATTGCGCCCCCGATTCCCACGAGGATGAAGGGTTCCATTCAGATCCCCCGGTTGTATGTGATGAGATACCGCCCAAGGAAGATGCCAAAGAGCCCGAGTACCAGATTTGCCGCGATGTTTGCGACTGCAAGGGCTGGCGACACCTCGAAACTCTGCACCGCAAGCGCCGAGAACGTGGTAAAAGCCCCAAGGAGTCCGATGCCAAAGAAGATCCGGGTCTCGCGGCTGTATGCCCCGATGTAGATCGATTCGTACATGAAGATGCCAAGGAAGATGCAGCCGAGAAAATTGACCGCAAGCGTTCCTGATAGTGACGGGATCTGCTCCTCGATAAACCAGCGCAGGACCGCCCCAAAAAAACCTCCCGCGGCGATGATCGCGTATGTCCGGTAATCGATTTTCATGTCGTGGATTCACCATTTTTTAAGATATCAGGCATCAATCAAAAAATGCCCGCGGCTTCATGCTGAGGGAGGTATTGTGCCAGTACTGTTGACAGGAATGGATAAAAAAATGCGGGCGCTTCAGTTATGGGAAAAATCGGAACGATCTTCTCAGGTATCTTCAGGACAGGGCCTGCAATCTTCATTTGCCGATGATGCGCTGGTTATGTATCCTTACGGACGGCAGAATCATCGATCCGAGGTTACGGGAAACCTTCCCGAGCCCCGCGATGGAGTGGTGAAGGTCAAAGACATTGCCGGAGAGCATGGCGCTCCGTACCGGTTCCTGGTACTCCCCGCCTTCCATGAAGAAGGCATTTGCGAGTTCGACCGAGAACTCCCCGCTCAGGGGGTTTGCGGTATGGGCACCGATAAGGTTGTGGATAAAGAGGACCCGCTCGTCATCCACGGTTCCGCGCTCGCCGTCAATGACAAGGTTGTGGTGGCCGATCCCCGGCAAACCTCCATACCCGCCACGGGAAGCACTTGCCGTGCTCTCCCTGCCGTACCGGTACGCGGTCTTGAGATCATAGGCAAATGCCCTGAGGATCCCCTTCTCGATAAAATCGATCCTCCGGGTCGGGGTTCCCTCGGCATCCCACCGGGTGCTCCCGCCTGCGCCGGGGAGATGGGGGTCATCATACAAAAAGAGCCCTTCAGATGCCACCGGTTGGCCAAGCATGCCGGCAAACTTCGAGCGGCCGGCATGGACGCTTCTCCCGTTCAGGGCGGGGACAAAGACGTTGCCGAGAAGCTCTGCCCAGGCAAGCGGGGAGAGCAGGAGATCATAGGACCCGGTCGGGATGTCGGTGCCCTTCGCAGATTCGCTGGCAAAGAAGCCTGCCCGCTCCCCCACATGGGCCGGGTCAATCCGGTCCAGTGCCCACGAACTGTCGAACTCGTAGCCGGTCGACTGGCCGTGGATCGCTTCAAGGGAGACCGAGACGCCGGTGTGCTCATCGCTGTACCGCACCCCGTGGCTGTTGGCAAGGAGGACGCGGGTGGTCGAGAGCCCGGCCGAACCGGCGGTCACCTCCGCGTCGTGTTCCTGTGCCCCGGAGAGCATGGTCTCCAGGAGTTCGCGGGCGGTTGCCGGTTCAACGGTAAGATCCGGATCGAACGCAAGCGGGGTCATCGGGAGGTCTGCCGGGCCGGGCAGCCCGCCCCATTCCTGGGGGGTTGCGAGTTTTCCGCTCGCGATGGCGGCTTTGAGGCATTCCCGCCACTCCTCCGGGTTGTTGGTGCTCGAAGATCCTATCCGTCCCTTATGGATCGTGCGGATGCCAAGCCCGCAGTCGCGGGAGGTTGTTGCAAGGCTCACCTTTGTTGTTTTGAGTTCGGCCGAGACACTCTCGCCTTCTACAGAGAAGACCTCGACTTCGTCAACACTCTTCTCTGCTTCCCGGATCAGGTCGTCAATCCACGCCACTGCCACCCACCACCGCATCGCATAAGAGAATAAAGGGAGCCCCGTCACTCACCGGCACGCTCTGGCCGCCTTTACCGCAATATCCCGGGCTCATCTTCCGCTCGTTCCCGCACAGGGTTATCCCGTGGAGGGTCGAGAGGATGTCCCCTGAGAGCGAGACGTCCCGTACCATCGTTGTGCGTTCGCCGTTCTCGACCAGGTAGCCGTACTCGGCATTGAACTGGAAGACTCCCCGGCCCGGATCCACCTGCCCGCCCCGGGAGCCGACAAGGTAGATCCCGTTTTTGCATTCCGAGAAGATCTCCTCGTTGGTGGCATCGCCCTCCTGGATGAACGTGTTGCTCATCCGCACCAGCGGGGGTTCACCGGGCATTGCCCGGGCATGGCCGGCACAGCCGTTCCCGACCGAGGCAAGGGACTCGCGGTTGTGCAGGAAGGCGTTGATGACACCCTTTCTGATGATCTCGGTCCGTTTCACAGAAACACCCTCGGCATCCACCGGGTCGAACCCGAACTCGGGGAGGGTCGGATCGTCCACGATGGTGAGGTTCTCGTTTCCTATCCGCTCCCCGGTCCTCCCTTTCAGGACCGAGTTGCCCTCGTGGATCAGGTCGCCCTCGCTGGCATGCCCGACCGCCTCGTGAGCAAAGACACCGGCCAGTTCCGGGTCAAGGATCGCGTGCATCTTCCCGCCCTTGGGGAGGACGGCATCCAGGAGGGAGACGGCAGTCTCTGCCGCCTTCCTGCCAGACTCCTGCTGGTGGCGGAGGTTGAACCCGTGGATGGAGTGTTCCCGCTCGTACCCCATCTGGACGTTGCCGTTCCGGGAAGCTACCGCGAGCACATTGAAGCCGCTCCTTCCCATCCGGTACTCGTACTCGTTGCCGGAACTGTCCAGGAACCGGACCCGTTCGTCTTTCTCGATGTAGTTGGCCCGGCGGTTGACGATCCCCTCGCGGACTATACCAGCCTCGATCCCGGCAAGGAGCCGGGATTTCTCTTCGATATCCACATCCCGGGGATCTTCTTTTACGGGAGGAACCGGCAGGATTCCCCGCGTCACGTCCCCAAGTCTCACGGGTTCATCCGTGATATTTGCCAGCCGGGCTGCCTGTTGTAAAAGTTCATCAAATTTTGTCCCGGTACAGGGGGTGTAATTGTCGATCTGGAGCACGCCCCAGCCGGATTTCACCAGTACCCGCAGGACCGCCTTGTTGAAAAATGAGGTTCCGGCAGATTCCACTACGCCATTGTCGATATCAATGTGGGTGAATGCGCCGGTCACCTGCCGCAGGTCATAATACGAGATATCGTGCATCGTGCTCAGGCCGTTGTCTGGTTGAGGGGCGGTGCATCGATGAGCATCTCGGTTGATCTCAGGGCCATCTTCCTGAGCTTGGCGAGGAACCCTTCCGTGTTCTCGGGAACGAGCGCATATTTCAGGACATCTTCGATATTGTCAACCGGAATGATCGTGACCATGGGCTTGAACCGTTCCTCGATGAGGACATCCCCGACATTCATGCGGGGGATGAGGACGGTCCTGATACCGGCCTTTGCCGCTGCTTCGATCTTGTACGTCACGCCACCGACAGGAAGGACATCCCCGCGAACGGAGAGTGAACCGGTCATGGCGATGTCCTGCCGGACCGGGATCCCTTCGATCGCGCTCACAACCGCGGTTGCAACGCTCACCGATGCGGAATCGCCCTCGACCCCCATGTAGGTGCCGATGAACTGGATATGAATATCAATATTCCGGACATCTTTTCCCGTGAACTTCTTTAAGAGCGCACTGACGTTCTTGATGGACTCCTGGGCGATCTCTTTGAGCATCCCGGTTGCAATCACCGTTCCGCTTGCACCCTGCGCGGGAGTCACTTCCGCCATGATGGGGAGGACTGAACCGGCATCGCTGCCGGTGACGGCAAGACCGTTGACCCGGCCGACACGGGTGCCTTCGACCACGGTCATCTCATATTCGCGCAGGTGGCGGGTGATCTCGTCCGAGACCTGGTCCTCGATGGACCGGGCAGTCTTCTTTGCCGTGGTTACGTGCGCCGCAGTGGTGATTGCAGCATTCTCCTGCCGGGCAATGTCCCCGGCAACCCGGATCAGGCCGCCCATGTCCCGGAGCTTGAGGGTTAAGTGGCCCTTACGGTTGGACCTGCGGCGGGCTTCCCGGATGATCTCGTCAATGGCACTCTGGTCGAAGTGCGGGATCTTCCCGTCGTTCTTGACCTCCTGCGCAATGAACCGCACATACTTCTCCCGGTTCTCGGGCGTGTCATCCATGCTCTCGGCCATGTAGACCTCGTAGCCGTACCCGCGGATACGGGAGCGGAGTGCCGGGTGCATTCCCGATATTGCATCAATGTTGCCGGCTGCAACCATCACGAATTTGCAGGGGACCGGTTCGGTCCGGACCATGGCACCGCTCGAACGCTCGCTCTGGCCGGTGATGGGAAATTCCCCTTCCTGCAGTGCGGTAAGAAGATTCTGCTGGGAGTGGGGGTCGAGGGTGTTGATCTCGTCAATGAAGAGGACGCCGCCGTTCGACCGGTGGATTGCCCCGCCTTCGACGCGATCGTGGGCCGGGGTCTCAAGGCCGCCGCTCTGGAAGGGGTCGTGCCGCACATCCCCGAGCAGCGCCCCTGCATGGGAACCGGTCCCGTCGATGAACGGGGCGATGTTCTTGGTATCGTTGGAGACGAGGAGCTTGGGCACCATCGCTTCTTCCCGGGGGGTGGTATAGCGGAGCGCCATGAAGACGAATGCTCCTGCGATGAGCCCCATGAGGAGCTGCATGGTGATGATGGCGTACCCGGCAATACCAAGGAGGAGGAGCATTAAGAGGGTGTGCCGGAACTGGATCTTCTTCTTTGCCTCTGCCTTGTGCGCCCCGACAATCTGTTTGCCGCGCCCTGCTGCTACCGTACGGACAACCGGGTTGTTCGAGTCGTCAGAGTTCGGGTAGATGAGAATGTCCTGCAGCTCTTCTTTGGGCAGGAGCTCGGCCATGGCTTTGGCGAGCATCGATTTGCCGGTGCCGGGACTCCCGATCATCATCACGTGCCGGCGCTGGATGGCAGCCTTTTTGATGACCTCGACCGCGCGTTCCTGGCCGATCACCTGGTCGATGAGCGATGCAGGGACTTGAATCTGCGATGAGGTTGCAACCGCGCCATCCGCAGCCTGCGGTGCAGGGGGGGTTTCCGGGAGTGCCGTGTCCTTGGGGGGTGGG
>JBFYKS010000164.1:0-4922 GCA_041305785.1 Methanoregula sp.
GGACTGCACCGTCCGGAAGATCCATCTCCCACCACGCGAGGCTGCCGATCTCCATGGCGGAGTCGAGCCGCATCTCATACGCCCTGCGGATCTCCTCGGCCTCTTTTTGCAGCGTGATATCAGTGAGGACATTGAGGCTTGCCGGCCCCCCCTCGTACTGGATCATCACGCCATTGACAAGCACCGTCCGGAAGGTCCCATCCTTTGCTACGATCTTAATCTCGTAGGAGGGGAGATCTTTGCCCTCCATCCGCTGGGCAATCGACTTTTGTATGGTATCGTGGTATGCCGGATCTATCAACGGGAGGATCGGTCTCCCGACAAGCGTCTCCGGATCATATCCCATCCGGTCTGCTGCGGACGGGTTGACATAGAGCAGGATGCCGTCCCGGTGGACGATGACATAGTCCGGGAGATGGTCCATCAGGCCACGGTACCGCTCCTCGCTCTCGACAAGTGCCTGCTGCGCTTTTTTCAGAGGGGTGATATCGAATGCCAGAACCGCCAGCCGCGTGATCTCCCCTTGCGCATCGGCAAGGGGCGTTATCAGCACGTCATGATACCGCCCGACATTCTCGTCTTCATGCCGCACCGCCATGCGTGTCCGGAGAGCTTCCTGTACCCACGCTCTCCGGCGTTCGACAACCGTGGGCGAGAAGAGATCCCATACCGGCCTGCCAAGGATCTCCTTATGAGACCCGCCGTAGCCTTTCAGGACTGTTTCATTGGCATCGAGAAGGACTCCGTTGTTGTCAATAATAAACGCCCCGAGTGCAGGTATGTTCATCAGGGTCCGGGCCTTCTCCTCGCTCTCGGCAAGTGCCTGTTCCATCCGCTTGCGGTCCGTGATGTCCTGGTTTGCACCATGAGTCCTGACCGTCCTGCCGTTCTCGTCCTGGATGATGCCAAACCGGACAACGATCGTCCGGATCTCCCCGTCCCTCCGGACGATGCGGTGCTCCACCTGCGAGATGAAGACCGGGTCGGTAGCTTCGAGTGCTTCTCTCACCGCATCAGCAACCAGACCCTGGTCTTCGGGAGGGACAAAACGCAGCGTATATTCTTCTGCTGACATCCGGTAGCCGCCTTCCCGCTCAGCGGTGGTACCATACAGGGTGTAGAACCGGTCATTGAACGTGAAGATGCCGGTCAGCGCATCGAACTCCCAGTTCACCAGCCGGGCAAGATCCATTGCCTCGTTGAGCTGGGCCTGGCTTACCTTCAGTGCCTCTTCTGCCCGTTTCATCTCGGTGATATCACGGACAACAGAGACCGACCCGATGATGGTCCCGGATAAATTCCGGACCGGGGCTGCACTCACCAGCCGGTAACGCAGTTCCCCGTGCAGGGGGGTTCTTACCATCTCTTCCAGGTTCCGGACAACTTCACCGGCAAGGGCCCGGAGCGGGGGCGCTTCCTCAACCGGGCGCGGGGTGCCGTCGGGGCGAAGGACCGTCAGGCTCCCGGCAAGTTCCTCGACCGGGATCGTGTCTTCCGGATCAAGACCGAATACCTCCAGAGCACGGGGGTTTGCAAGCGTGAACCGGTGCTCCATGTCGGCAAACCAGACCTCGTCCGTGATGCTGCTGACAAGCGAGGAGAGTTTCTGCCGCTCCTCTTCTACTGCCGCCAGCAGTCTTTCCCGGTCCTCTTCCGCCTGCTTCTTTTCCGTCACATCCTCATAGAGGGCAACAATCTCACCGGACGGGAGTTTGTACACATAGTTCTCGCGCCAGCCGGAGATCCGGTCATCCTTATACATTGAGACCGGGTGCGATTCGGGAATGCCGGTCCGGGACACCCGTAAGAAGACATCGAACAACCCGAACTCAACAACGCCCGGGAAGGCATCGCGGACGCTCATTCCCACGATATCATCCTTTTTGACCTTATCGATCGTTTCCGCTGCGCGATTGACATTCCGGATGATAAAATCGTCACCATCCGGGGTTGGCTCATAGATCGCAACACCCGCACCCATGGTGTTGAAGAGTTCACGGAACCGTTCTTCGCTCTCCACGAGTGCGCTTTCGGCCCGCTTTCGTTCCGTGATGTCCCTGCTGATCCCCTGGAAACCCGCGATTGATTGATCCGGGCCAAATACCGCGTTCGAGCTGACCTCGAACCAGCAGGTGCCCCCGTCCTTTCGGGTCAGCTCGATCTCAAAGACCGTTGCCAGGTCCCGGCTGCCCCGGGAATAATCCTCCATCCGCTCCCTGAGCCGTTCCCGCACCGCAACGGCCGAGGATTCTGTCAGGAGGTCCGGCAGGGAGGTTCCGGTCAGTTCCGAGGGGGAATAGCCGGTCCGGCTCTGGACAGACGGGCTGACATAGGTGAAGGTGAGGTCCGGCCGGGTCTGCCACACGACATCCCTTACATTGTCGACCAGGAACCGGTATTTCTTCTCGCTCTCTAAAAGAGCCTGCTCCACGACCTTCCGGTCCGTGATATCCTGGATGATACCAAAAGCCCTTTTGGGGGAACCTGACGGATCCTTTGCCATCTCCATCTTCTGGTAGAGCCAGCGCTCCTTCCCGTCGGGCCGGATAATGCGGAACATGGATTCCACCGTATTCCCGTCCGCAAGAAAATCCTTAACCATAAGGTCAACCCGCTCACGGTCGTCCGGATGGATCAGGGCTGCTATCGCATCATAGGTGAGGGGAAAATCAGAAGACAGGCCAAAAATCCGGTATATCTCATCGGACCAGACCAGCCGGTTGCCAGCGATTTCCCAGTTCCAGTTCCCGATGTGGCCGATCTCCTGGGCCCGTAACAGGTTCCTCTCGCTCTCCAAAAGTGCCTCATCGGCATTCTTCTGGCGGGTGATATCCTTGCACCCGCCAAACAACCGCAACGTGGTTTGATCGTCGGTATCCCGGATACATTCCGCAAAACACCGGAGCCATTTTATCGCCCCGTCCTTTGTCCGTATCCGGAGCTCGCATTGGGAAGAGCTGCCCTGCGGCAGGCCGGCAATCTTCTCATCAAATACCGGCAGATCCTCTTCTGCAACAATGCCCCTCCAGCAGCCCATCTCCAAAATCTCCTCTTCAGGATACCCGGTGATCTTCTGGCACGCCCCGCTGATCCAGTCGATCGAGAAGGTTTTATCCGCAGACCGGGTGCAGGAATACGCAAAATCGCTGGTGAGCCCGGAGATATGGCGGAACCGTCCCTCGCTTTTCTGGAGGGCGAGCTCGGTGCGCTTCCGTTCCGTGATGTCCCGGATCACCTCGATTGCCCCAATGCGGTCTCCCGCCGCATCAAAGAGGGGCGAGGCCGTACCCCAGAGATATGCCCCCTTCCCGCTAAAGAGTGTGGGGATGAACGTCTCGGAGGTTATCCGGCCATTCTCGCGCCTGATATAATCGTACTGCTTCTCAACCTCCGCATCATCCATAAGGACAAGATCGATGAGGATCGGCCGGCGCACGCCATAGAAGGGGAGGCTGTACTCGTGGTCGCTCTTTCCGAGCATCTCCGCGGCAGGAACGCCCGTCATCCGTTCGATCGCGTGGTTCCACCCGATCACCGTCCCTGTATTGTCGATAGCCAGCACGGCATCAGGGAGGAAGTTTAAGACATCCACAAGACGCTTCTGGGCATCCTGTGCCTTCGCTTCCGCCCGCTTCCGGTCCCGGATATTTTCCCAGTCCCGGAGCGCACGCCTTGCGATGTGGGGCAGCTCGCGGAACACGGTGGCTGATTTGACCACGTAATCGATGGCCCCGGACTTCATGATCTCAACGGCGAGGTGTTCGTCCCCAAAACTGGTCATGACGATGAGCGGGGTCGTGACTTTGCCATCGGTACGGGGCAGGATGTCCAGCCCTTTTCCTTCCGGGAGGATCCAGTCGGCGATGATGAGATCCGGCGGATCGTTTTTTACGATCCCGCGGGCTTCGCGAAGGCTTGCGGCTATGGTAACACGGTACCGGGCCGGATCGTCCCTGAATGCCCGGAGGCAGAGCTCCTGGTGCGCGGTATCGTCATCGAGAATGAGGATATGAGGGGCCTTCTGCCCCGGGGAGGGGTCCATGGGCAATCCCGGTCCTGAAGAGAGATGCCGCAGGCTCACTCCGGAAGCGGTTTGGCGTTCCAGCCCAGCCAGTAGAACCCGAGGTCTTTCATCAGGCTGGTGAAAGTCCGAAAGTCGAGAGGTTTTACAATATAGCTGTTGGCATGGTAGTCATAGGATTTGGCGATATCGCTCTCGGCATCGGAACTGGTGAGGATGACAACCGGGATCCGGAGGAGTTCCGGGGTGGTCTTGATGGTCTTGAGCACATCAAGCCCGTCCACCCGGGGAAGGCGGAGGTCGAGAAGAACAAAGTTCGGCCGGGGGTTCTTCACCGCGTCCGCATATGCCCCCCGCTGGAAAAGGTAGTCGAGTGCCTGCTCGCCATCCACCACATGATGAATCCTGTTTGCCACCTGCTGGTCCCGCATACCCCGGATCACGAGCTCGGCATGCGCTTCGTTGTCTTCGACCAGCAGGATATGCAGTGGTTCGCCGGTAAGTTCAGCCATAGAAGTCTCTCTTTTCCCTATGCGTTATTATTGGTATCGGTGCGTGGGTCAGCAGAGGGCAGCGTGAACCGGAACGTCGTCCCCTTGCCCTCGCCTTCCGACTCTGCCCAAACTCTCCCGCCATGGGCTTCGATGATCCGCTGCACGATGGCAAGACCGATACCGGTCCCTTCCGTAGTTCCGTCAAGTTTCTCGAAGAGGTTGAAGACCCGCTCAAGGTACCGGGGCTCGATTCCAATACCATTGTCAGCAACAAAGAAGACCGGTTCGTCCCCTCCGGTCTCAACGCCAATCCGGATGACCGGGTCGGGCCGGGTACCCCGGTACTTGATGGCATTCTCGATGAGATTCTCCAAAACCTCCCGGATCCGGGCAGGGTCTGCGTTCAC
>JBFYKS010000165.1:0-4334 GCA_041305785.1 Methanoregula sp.
GCGATGGCAACCGTCTCCCCCATGGACAAGGCCGGCTTCTTCAGCCTCGGGACGGCAAACGATTACTTCTCCACAGCGGCCCGGACCTGCAGGAAACTGATCCTTGAGGTCAACCGCAACATGCCCCGGGTCTTTGGCGACTCCTTCATCCACATATCAGAGGTAACGGCTGTTGTCGAGAACCATGTGCCCTTAATGGAGCTGCCGCCATCCCCGGCAAAACCCGAGGACGATATCATCGGCCCGGCGATTGCTGCCATGATCCCGGACGGCGCCACCATCCAGCTCGGGATCGGAAATGTGCCCAACGCCGTGGCCCGGTATCTCATGAACCATACCGACATCGGCATCCACTCCGAGTTGTTCACGGAAGGGATGGTCGACCTGATCGAGAACGGCGTGGCGACCGGCGCACAGAAATCGATCCACCCGCACAAGCACGTCTTCACGACCGCGGCCGGCACAAAACGGATGTATGATTTCATGGACGACAACCCCACCATCGAGAGTTATTCTGCATCCCATGTCTGCTCTCCGGCGGTTATCGCCAAGAACACGAAGATGATCTCCATCAACTCGGTGCTGGAAGTCGACCTTCTCGGGCAGGCCAATGCCGAGCATCTTGAAGGCGCGACCTTCTCGGGCACGGGCGGCCAGCTCGACTTTGTCCGGGGCGCCTTTGCCTCGAAAGGCGGCAAGTCGTTCCTTGCGTTCTATGCAACCGCAAAGGGCGGCACCATCTCCCGCGTGGTTCCGCAGCTGCCGCAGGGCGCCGTGGTCACGACCCCCCGGGCCGACACCCATTACCTTGCCACCGAGTACGGGATCGTGGACCTGAAAGGCAAATCCACCCGCGAGCGGGCGCTTGCCATCATCAGCATCGCTGCCCCGCAGTTCCGCGACGACCTGACCCGGGCTGCCGAGGACATGTACCTGATCTGAAAGGATGCTGCGAATGCCCCGGTTCACAGGCAACCTTTATGCTCTCAACTACCGAGAAGGGATCATGGCTCGTGGAACGGGGCACCTGTACCCTGCGGTCCTGTCATGGCTTCTTGTTCTGGCTCTTGCCCTTGGAGCCGTGGCTCTTATCGTCGCACCGGTCGCCGCCGCTCCCGCGATCCAGCGGATGACGCCGGTCCCAAACGATACATTTGAGGTCCCGGCGCCGGAACCCACAAAAGAGCCAACCCCGCTCCCGGTCAGGACAACCGAAACGCCGCCCGTGGTAAGGCCCACTACAAAACTCCCCCGGACGGTCGCGACACCCGATCCGGCCGGTGACGATGAATTTTTTGAGGACTCTCTCCTCCCCAAAGAGGAGGAACCGGAAGTTCAGGAGACACACTCCCCCTTCGATCAGTCATATGAGGATGATGGCATCCCTGAACCGGAAGAGACCGGACAATTCCCAATGGAAGACGTGCCTTCCCCTGCGGGCGATGCTTTTGACGATGTGGCAATCTCCCGTGATGAGGAGATCGACCGGTTCACCCAGGAGGTGCGGCAGGCAGACCCGGCCTTTGCGGAGATGACCGTTGACGACGATGCGGTGAGCCTCTCCTTCTCCCGCAAGGCCCGGCTGCTCGGCTTCATCGAGACCGGTTATACGGATGTCGTGCGGGTCACGCCCGGCGGATCGGTCGAGGTGGATCAGCCTTGGTGGCTCGGGTTTGCGGTTACGGATGACAAAAAAACCCCTGCCGATTACACCACCATGTTTGAGAACTTCGACCAGAAAGCCAACCAGTTCTTCAACATCCTCAGCACGGCGAAAAAGAACGAAAAAGAGATGAACTCGTCCGTGGTCTCGAACCTGGTGTAAGGCTGGGTTGCTTTGCCCTGCTCCGGCGCATAAGGCAGATGCCCCGATCACTCTTGTGCCGCCAGTACCGTTTCACCATTTCGCCAGGTGCAGGCAGCGGTATTGGGTGAACCGGTTCCCGGTACGGGGGAAAAAGCAGCTTTCTGCCCCCCGTTTTGCCGGGAAGGGTGGAGAATAAATACCTCGATGTACATGGTATCCTGAGAAGTGAGGGCAAAGAATGGACCTGCGCCGGAAAGTGTTATGGGGTTTTCTCTCAATCATCATTGCTACCATAATTGTCCTTTCAGCCCTCTCGCTCTTCCTGATTTTGGGAAATTACCAGACCTTAGAGTCCACCTATGTCCGTACTGATGTCAGCCTTGTTCTGAAGAATCTCGGAAGCGAGATCAGGAGTCTTGAGGCCAATGCCCCCGACTGGGGGGCGTGGGATGACACCTACGCCTTTGCGCGGGGCGAAAAACCGGATTATCCGGACGTGAACCTCATGGCTGCAACCTTTGAGACCCTCCGGGCCGGTTTCATCATCATCACGGATGAAGAGGGGACGATCCTCTACGCGGACGGGTACGACCTTGTCAATGGCACCTCAAAGCCGGTAAGCCCCGCACTGGTCGCAGAACTCGAAACGGGCGGGATCCTGTCGCGCACCCTCGGCGGGATGACCGGGGTCTCGGGATTCCTCAGCCTGCCCGAAGGCCCGGTCATCGTAAGTTCGTACCCGGTCCTCAGAAGCGACTACTCCGGGCCAGCCGAAGGGATGGTGATCATCGGCCGCAGCGTTGCCGACACGGACATCCTCCGCACGAATGACGGGACTGTGCCCGCCGTCTCGGTTGGGCCGTTCGACCCGTCCACGGTCCGGCTGTCCGAAGCCCTGCTTACGGGACGTGGCGAAGAGGCGGTCCTGGTCCGCCCGATTAACGATGAGCTGGTGGAAGGACAGACGGTTATCAGGGACATTAACGGTAACGATGCCATCCTCCTGACCATCGTGACCCCCCGCGGCATCTACCAGCAGGGCAAGGAGACCATCCTCACGTTCATCCTGCTCCAGCTCGCCATCATCCTCGTGGTGGGGTTCCTCGGCATCATCGCCCTTGACCGGGGAGTCTTTGCCCGCATGAACGCCATCAACGCGGACATCGCGGCCATCACCAGCAAGACCGGTGACGTTACCCGGATCCGGGCCGGTGGCAGCGATGAACTCTCGCGGCTTGCCGGTGCCATGAACGCCCTGCTCGACCAGATCGAAAAGAACCAGGCCGACCTGTTGGAGAGCGAAGAGAAGTTCCGGTCGATCGTCGAGAGTTCGCCGAACCTGATCTGGGAACTGGACGCAGAAGGAAAATTCCTGTACCTGAGCCCGACCATCACGAGCATCCTTGGGTATACCCCGGAAGAGACGATCGGACGATACATAACGGACCTGGTTCCTGAAGAGGAGAGAGAAGCATCAACCCAAAAACTGGCGCAGTTGATCGCTTCGGACAATGAAAAGATCTCCCTGGAGGTTCCTGCCCGTCACCGGGACGGGCGTATCGTGTTCCTCGATATCCGCCCGGCACGGCTGACTGCCCCGGCAGGATCCCTGAAGGGCTTCCGTGGGGTGGCCATTGACATCACCGAACGCAAGGATGCGGAAAGAGCCCTCCGGCAACTCATAAAAAAACTCACCATCCTCTCCAGCATCACGCGCCACGATATCATCAACCAGCTCTCGATCCTGCGCGGGTACCTCTTCCAGGTAAAGAAGAATGTAACGGATGAAAAACTCCTGACGTATATTGCAAAAGAGGAGTCAGCCGCAGCTGCCATTGAGCACCAGATCAGTTTCACCCGGGACTACGAGAATATCGGCGTCCACTCGCCACAATGGCAGGATGTGGCAACGACCGTTGAACAGGCGATCCGTCCCCTGCTCCCCCTCCCGTTTACGGTGACGGTGGCTATCGAAGGTCTGCTCATCTATGCCGACCCGCTCCTTGAGAAGGTCTTTTACAACCTTGTCGAGAATACCCTGCGGCACGGGGAGAAGGTCACCCGGATCACGTTCTCCTGCCAGGAGTCGGAAAAAGGTTTGCTCATCGTTTATGAGGATGACGGGAAAGGGGTTCCGCCCGCCGAGAAGGAGAACATCTTCAACCGGAAATATTACCGCCATACCGGTCTTGGCCTCTTCCTCTCCCGGGAGATCCTCGGGATGACCGGTATCGGTATTTGGGAATCCGGCGAGGAAGGGAAAGGTGCACGATTCGGGATAGTCGTGCCCCGGGGTGCGTTCCGGTTCAGCGACAAACCGCAATAACCGGCCTGCTCTGGCGGGGCGAAACCCTCGTCTGCGGTGCTTTGTGCCAGCCCCTAACTCTCCACGGTCAGCCCGTCGGTTGCCGCGATGAGCCCATGTGAGATAGCGGCAAACTCGTCCTGTACGGCAACCCGTTCATCGAGCGTTTTGTACACCTCCGCGCCAAAATGGACGAGCGCAAGGCGTTTTGCGTGTGCCCGC
>JBFYKS010000166.1:0-4347 GCA_041305785.1 Methanoregula sp.
CCCCCAGACCCGGATTGGGCAGGCAAGGCGCCGGCCGATCTCCGCAATGGTGAGCGGGCAGTCGCCAGCAAGGCCAAGCGTCATGGGCCGGGTATTGGTAAGCCCGAGCAGTTCAGCCAGCGCGTCGTTGATCCCGCCTTGTGCATGGTCGAAGTTGGTGTGCATGACCCAGATGTTCAGGCCGCCCGCAAGCACATCGCGCAGGAGCGACGCGGTCGGGCCGGTCAGGGAGGTGACCGGGGTCCAGAGCGGGGTGTGGTGGACAACGAGCATATCGGCTCCTCCCGCGATCGCCGCTTTGATGACCGCAGGGGTTGCGTCAAGGGCACAGGCAACCCGCTGGATCTCCGGTCTCCCTTCCACGATGAGGCCGATCCTTCCTGCATCAAAGTCCTCGGCAAGGTCTGGCGGGGCGAGCCGCTCCATCTCTTCTGTGAAGGCACGCACATGCATACAGGATCATGGACGGCCGGGGTTAAAATCGCATTTATTACCAAAGGTAATAACAATTACTTTTAATATGCACCAAATGGAATATCTGGATATGCACAAGACCATTGAACAGATCCATGAACGCATCCGGGACGGCAATGCCCGCGTGGTCACGGCAGAAGAGATGCCCGCGATCGTTGCCGAACTCGGGGAACTGGGAGCACTCAAAGAGGTTGACGTAGTAACGACCGGTACTTTTGGCGCCATGTGCTCATCAGGCGCGTTCCTCAACTTCGGCCATGCCGAACCTCCCATCAGGATGGAGCGGATCTGGCTCAATAATGTCGAAGCATACGGCGGACTTGCCGCAGTCGACACCTACATTGGCGCCACCCAGCAGTCCGATACGCTCGAATCGGAGTATGGCGGTGCGCATGTCATGGAGGATCTTGTTGCAGGAAAATCCGTGGAACTGCGGGCAAGCTCCCATGGCACGGACTGTTACCCGCGGCGCACCATCACCACCGATCTCCTCTTAGAGAACCTGAACCAGGCGATCATGTGCAACCCGAGGAACGCGTACCAGCGGTACAATGCCGCAACCAACACCACCGACCGGACCCTGCACACGTATATGGGGGTCCTCCTCCCGGGCAGCGGCAACATCACCTACTCGGGGGCAGGAGTCCTCAACCCGATCTCGAACGACCCGAACTTCCGGCTGATCGGGAGCGGTGTGCCCATCTTCCTCTGCGGTGCACCGGGGATGATCGTTGGTGAGGGGACACAGGCCTCCCCCGCCGGCGGCTTTGGGACGCTGATGGTGACCGGTGACCTTAAACAGATGTCGCAGGATTACCTCCGGGCCGCGACCATGACCGGGTATGGCGTGACGATGTACGTGGGGCTTGGCGTCCCGCTGCCGGTCCTCGACCTTGACGTGGTCCGGGCAACCGCGGTGCGCGACGAGGACATCCGCGTGGATATCCTCGACTACAGCGTGCCCGGCCGGTCCCGGCCGACCGTCAAGAACGTGAGCTACGCGGAACTGCGGAGCGGCACGGTGGACCTGAACGGCGAGGAGGTCCGGACCTCGTCCCTTTCCAGTTACCGGAAGGCGCGGGAGGTTGCGCAGGAGCTCAAGGGCTGGGTGGAGAAGGGATCGATCCGGCTCACCCTGCCAACCCGCCCTATTGATGCAAAGAAGCAGGCGCACCCGATCCACCAGACCACCCCGGGACCCCGGGTGCTGGACATCATGTGCCGGTCGGTCATCACGGTCAGCGAGACCGAGGAGATCACCACCGCTGCAAAGAAACTGCTCAAGGGCGAGGCAAACCACCTGCCGGTGGTCAATGCCGAAGGTGAGCTGGTGGGCATTGTCACCACCTTCGATATCTCAAAAGCAGTGGCAAACCCCGGCAAGGCACACCTCGTAAAGGACATCATGAAGCAGAAGGTCATCACGGCAAATCCGGAGGAGTCGGTCGATATCGCGGTCCAGAAACTGGAGCAGTACAATATCAGCGCCCTGCCGGTCATCGATCAAAAGCGTCATGTGATTGCGATCCTCACGGCCATGGATCTCGGGAAACTGTTTGGCGGGAGGTGGCTGAAATGAAGCTCCTGGTCAACTTCTCGCGCGGGAAAGGCAGAAAGCCGATCATCGCGCAGGTGGTCCGCGATACCGGGGTGCTCATCAATGTCGAGCGGGCGCTCATCGATTCCTCAGAAGGAGAGGCGCTCATCGAGGTGCCGGACGAGCAGTGCCAGCTGGTGCGGGACTCGATGGCAAACCTTGGTGCCATTGTCCGCATCCTGGATCACGGTATCCGCCATGATGAGAGCGAGTGCGTGGACTGCGGGGCGTGCATCAGTGTCTGCCCCCGCGAGGTCTTCACGTTCGATGACGGGTGGAAACTCCGGGTTGAAGAAGACAAATGTATCCTCTGCGGTAAGTGCGTTGAAGCCTGCCCGCACCGGGCACTCTCGCTCCCGCTATGATCCGGGAGCCGTTCCGGTTCCGGGAGACGTTTGCAACCATCCTTGCGGATGACCCGGCCCATGTTGCGGCGGCAAAGACCGCAATCCTTGCGGCCCGGCAGGTGCTGGAGGCATATATCGCCCGCGATCCTTTTTTTGCTTCAACCTACGAGCCGTTCGAACCGGACTCCGATGACTGCCTTATCCTGCGCATGGCAGAAGCTGCACGGAAGGCCGGTGTCGGGCCGATGGCCGCGGTTGCCGGCAGCATTGCCTGGGCCGGTGTTGAGGCGATGCAGGAGGCCGGGGCAGGTTTTGGGGTTATCGACAACGGGGGGGATATTGCGCTTGTTGCCGACCGGCCGGTCCGGGTCGGGGTTCATGCGGGCAGTGCGGCGCTCTCCAACAAGGTGGCGTTTGTCGTGCCCCCGCAGGATGCGATCCTCGGCATCTGCACCTCCTCGGCAACGGTCGGGCCGTCAGTCTCGTTTGGGATCGCGGATGCGGTGACGGTCTTCTCCCGCGATGTCTCGCTTGCGGATGCGTGGGCAACGTCCGTGTGCAACCGGATCCAGCCTTCTGATCATTCGGTTCTTGCATGCGTTGACCCTGCGGAGGTTGCCGGAATTTTTACAATCATGGGCGGGACGGTTGTGCGGTGGGGGGAGCTGCCGCCTTTGGTACCGGCAGCGGTGGATGAGGGATTGATCAGCGCCGGGGACCGGTGAGTCACCGGGCGAATGCTTATTAATGTATAATGTATACATTGAACACATCAGCATGACCAGAGCAGCTCCTCTCCTCAAAGACCAATCAACCAGGAAACCAGCATCTGCCGATTCCCGTACACCAAAACGGACACCCTCCGGATCCGCGGGAAGTACCCGGGCACCGGTCCAGATCCTCACTTCAACAAAAGAATGGCTCGATCAGATCATCGTAGAGAAAAACCTCCGGAGCTATGACGAGGCGATCATGTTCCTGATCAGGGAGCGGCAACAGCATCTCCCCTCGGATTTTGGCGTATTTTCGGATATTGAAGAGTACAGCTGCAAAGGAGAGGATTAGGATTACCATTGTCCCGGACACCTGGGCATGGATTGAATACTGGAAGGGGAATGTTCAGGTCCGGCCTTTCTTTGAGGGGTCTCACACCCGGATAACTTCCATGATCACGATTGCAGAACTTGAACGGTTTCATGGTGCAGATAAGGATCGTATGGACCATATGGTTGCATCAATCCGTTCAAGGAGTCTTTTGGTGCCGGTTGATCTTGAGATCGCACGCACGGCCGGAAGAGTAAGGAGGACGATGAAGGAAGGTGGTATCGCTGATGCGATCATCTACGCAACGGCACACACCTACCATGCGAAGGTTGTGACTGGTGATCCTCATTTCCGGGGGATGGATGATGTGGTGTTTGTGGAGAAGAGGTGAGGGGAGAACTGCCGCCTTTGGTACCGGCAGCGGTGGATGAGGGATTGAAAAGCGCCGGGGATGGAGGAGTCACCGGGCGATGAGGGAGGGAATGTTTGCGGATATTTCCGGGCGTATATCCTTGAGGAGAATGGGGAGTTCCGGTTCTCATAATTTTTTTGCAGAAGTGCGAGGTAACCGCAGTCATCCATTTTTCGTGATAGTACCGGTTCAGTGCTTCACTTTTTTGCCAATTGCCCAAGAAAAGAAAACGATCTGAACCAGCAGCGGGCGCCGGACAAAGAACGGGGTATGAGCAGCATCAGGAATATCCGGGTGGCTCTTCAACGGAGGTTCTTCTCAAACGGCCAACGAGGGAAAAAGAACGATTGGTGAGAGTTTGTTCCGGTTTCGTCCCTTCCGGCACTTCGCCCTGTAAGGGCTTTAAAAAAACGTAATTTTGTCCCGGTCGTTTCGGTCCTTCGTTGGGCCGGTTGGTTGGAAGATGGTCAGGG
>JBFYKS010000167.1:0-4223 GCA_041305785.1 Methanoregula sp.
GCCTCATCGAAGGGTACCGTAACGAGCCGGCCCGTGACCGGGAGACCCTCATCACGCTCATCGATACCATCAGCCGCTTCTTCCTTGAGCACGACGAGCTGGTAGAGTTCGACATCAATCCGGTCTTCCTGTACGAGAAGGGCGCCTGCGTTGTGGACGCCCGTTTTTACGTTGATGAGGATCGTCCCGTAGTTGCCATTGCCCCTGCCCGTCCCCTCCCCGCACAACTGCTGAGCGTGAATTCCATTGCGGTTATCGGTGCCTCTCCGGAGCCGTCCAAGGTCGGCTATGCCATTCTCCGGAATCTCCTCTCCTTCCCCGGAAAGGTGTACCCGGTCAACCCGAAACACCAGAAGATCTTAGGCCGGGACGTATTTCCGGACATTGCCGCCATTCCGGGCCCGGTCGATATTGCGGTGATCGTCCTTCCGGCAAGACTGGTGCCGGGAGTCATGCGCGAATGCGGAGAGAGGGGAATTCCGCTGGTCGTGATCATCTCAAGCGGGTTCCGCGAGAGCGGAAAAGAGGGAGCGCTCCTTGAGGCAGAACTCCTCTCCATCTCCGCGCAGTACGGCACCCGCATCATCGGGCCTAACTGCCTCGGGCTCATGCTCCCGAACCAGAACATCAACACCACGTTTGATCCGGTCTCTCCAAAGCCCGGCCGGATCGCGTTCATCTCCCAGAGCGGCGCCATCATCACGACCATTGTTGACTGGAGCCTGCCCGAAGAGATCGGGTTCTCGGCCATCATCAGTGTCGGTAACCAGGCCGATCTCTCGTTTGAGGACTTCTGCACCTTTGCCGGGGAAGATCCCACTACCCGGGCGATCATCCTGTACGTGGAAGAGATCCGGAACGGGCGGAGGTTCATGGAGATTGTCAAGAACGTCACCGACAAAAAACCGATCGTCGCCGTCAAATCCGGTGCATCCCGGATCGGCCAGATGGCTGCTGCTTCCCATACGGGATCCCTTGCAGGCAGCCACGATGTGTACATGGCCGGTTTCTGGCAGGCCGGGGTTATTCCGGCAAGTTCGATCCGGGAAGCGTTCCAGACTGCCCAGCTCCTGTCGTCCGAGGGATACCCGAAAGGGATCCGGGCGATCGTGATCACCAATGCCGGTGGCTTTGGCGTGCTTGCATCGGACTATGCGGAGCGGTACGGGATCGAGATGGTGGAGTTCCCGGAACCGATCTTACAGGAACTCGATGCCATCCTGCCGGTTGACTGGAACCGGCGGAACCCCATCGATATGGTGGGCGATGCATCGGCAGACCGTTTTGCCCGGACGTTCGATATCATGATCAAGAACCAGGATCTCTGGGACATCGCGTTCGTCATTGCGGTACCTTCTGCAATATCTGACCCCATCCGGGTCTCAAACGAGGTGGTGCGATTCTCAAAGAGCACGCACAAGATGATGGTCGGGTGCATGATCGGCGGGGACTCGATGAAGACACCCCTGCGGATCCTGCGGGACGCTGACATCCCCAACTTCCCGGAACTGGAGGACGCATTCAGGTCAGTGGGTAATGTCTGCCGGCATATCTGCTGGAAAGAGTACCGGGGTCACCTCTGCGGGATCAACAATAACAAAATGTGAAGAGGGCATTAAAAGAAAAAACCTGCTCCATTAACTCTTTTTACTCGTCTCCAGATTTTAGATGGAATAAATTCGAAGCAGGCTCTGTAGAAACGGGCATGAACAATATCGGTTCACACCCGAATGATGAAAATCGGGGGTATTGGACAAAGGGATGGTCCCTCGCCGCGAGGCGCTACTCACGGGGCACGGCAGGGCAAAATTACCGTACCAGGAATACCGCTCATTGAAGCCGCCGCGGGGCGCCCTGCGGGGCGGCGGCCGTTCATCGCAAACGGGGGTTTGGGGGCATCAGCCCCCATCATCTTTTTTTTATGATTTTCATATTAAATCCTGACCACCCTTTCTGGATTCGATTGCGATGGGGCCACGGGCGCTCGCCGCCTCATCGGGGCTCGCCTTTGTGGAGCATGGCCGTGGATGGGGACCCATGTGTAAATTTTTTAGCAGTAGTGGGGGGGTCAAGGGGGCTTGCCCCTTGGGTTGCCACCCCCTCTCTTGGGAGAGAGGGGGTCACCTTCATAAATTCCACTGAGCGTTTCTGAAAGGTTTTCTACGGAGCAAATTTTTTCACACACTACCGGTTAAACCGGACTCCGCGGGAAAAAAGAGATGAACAGGCGCCGGCTCACAGGCTTGAGAAGTCCACTGCCCAGATCCCTTCGTACGGGAGGGGCTTCATGCTCTGGTATTTCACCCTGAGGACGGCACTCTCCTCAAGCGCCGCATACTCCTGTTCTGTCATGATGGTGATCGTGCTCGTGCCGGTTGCATGGCCATTCGGGTGAATTGATCCAAACATAATATTATTGCCCACGGATTCAGAACCGTCTGCACCAACCAGGCGCGGGTACCCGATGAGCGAGAAGACTTCATTGCCGGTATTCTTCACCGTCATCTTCAGGGTGAACTGGCGCGGGAAGGAACTCTTCTGGCTTATCGCTACGCTGTTGACCGTTGCGGCAAACGTGGTTTTTTCCTGCGAGAAGATGGCGGTCTCTTTGAGATCGAGTGTCTTTTGCGGAGTCTGGAGGTTGGAAAAATACGAGCTGCACCCGGCAGAGGCCATCAGGAAAATCAGGAGGAGGCAGAGAACGGCATGTTTCATTTTAAAAATAAAGGGGATTGATGAATAAAAATTATCGCATGTATCTTTGCCCGATAGATCACGGGGGACCCGGTTCAGCGGAATGACGGGAGCGTACCTTGCGGTTCTATTCGCATACCGCACCCTACGGGTTTTTTCCTGCACCCGGTATTTTTGTCTGCGGAGGGATTAAGTACCCCGGCCGGAAAATCCCTAACAGTATTTGTATGGAAGGACCGTTGGGGCAGATCCGCCGGTATGCAGCATCGGAACTCGGCAGAGCGGGTTCGCATGGCATGGATCATACCGAAAGGGTCTTCTCCCTGTGCCGGACCATCGGCGAACGCGAACAGGCGGATATGCAGATCCTGCTCCCCGCAGCTCTTTTGCACGACATTGCCCGCCCGCGTGAGAAGGAGACGGGGCTCGCGCACGAGACGGAAGGGGCCCGGATGGCAGCTGAATTCCTGGGCTCCATCGGGTATGATGCCGCGATCATCCCTGCCATTGCCGCTGCGATCCGCTCGCACCGGTTCAGCACCGATCAGGAACCCGAAGGGCTGGAAGCGAAGATCCTCTCCGATGCCGACAAGCTCGATGCCATGGGGGCCGTGGGGATAGCACGCACCTTCATCCGGGCCGGAGAGCACGGCGGGGGTATCGATGACGCGGTCGCCCATTTCCATGACAAACTGTTGAAGCTCTCCGATTGCCTGTATACCGCTACCGGCCGGAGGATGGCACAGGAGCGGCACGCGGTTCTGGTTGCGTTCCTCAAGACCCTTGAACGCGAAACCGGGGGGAGACAAAGCAGGGGAGTGAAAACGGCAGACCGCAGAGCCGAGGGTATCCTGAAGTAATGGGGTTTGGCTTTTTTTCCTGCATGGCTATTCTGCCCGGATTCCATTTTTCGCCGGAAAAAAGGGGTTTCGGATCAGAAATTCACATCGCCGGACGTGGCAGGATTATAGGGGGCAGAAGGTACCGGGGTCTGGGCGGGCAGGGGAGTCCGGGTCGGAACCGGTGTTGGAAGCGGCGTCGGGGACATGTCCGGGAGATGGGAATGGGTATCTTGTCCCGGAAGGTTGATCCGGGGTCCTTCATTGGCGCCACAGAACGTCACAATATACGCTGTCAGGGTATCCTCATCCTTGTTTTTGCAGGTGTAGGTGGATGTGTGGTCGTCGTACGCATAACTGTACGCCCCGGGAAGATACTGCTTGAAGAAGGCAGCCGTGTTGATATCCGCCGGCCAGGTGAGGGGATTGCATTTTGTTTTCCCGTTCTTTTCGTAATCCTGGGCAGAGCCAAAGGGGAGTTTGCAGCAGGTGGAGTTTGTCAGAAGATCCTTCTCATCGAAGTGGGGATCATTGTTCTTGTGATTCAGGGCAGATGCATAGGAACACGCGCTCCGCACGGCAACCGCTTTGCTGGCGGAATTGTTAATGACGAGTTTTGCGCGATCCAGGTTCTTCCACTCACCGGTTCCGGCAAGGTCACGCAGATCATAATCCGTCCCCGACTTCGTG